>CAXBBB010000330.1:0-3874 GCA_963973615.1 uncultured Rhodothermales bacterium
TACGTCGCCCAGCCCATCTTCGCCCGGGCCAAACTCGACGTCGTCGAAGGCATAGTCGAAGCGGCGCTCGGACGCGTTGCGCGTCGTGCGGTCGTAGCGTCCGCCGAACTTGAACTGAACCGGGCGGCTCGCCACATCGAACGGAACTGTGATGTCCAGTTTGCCGCCTTCGATGTCCTCCTGCGTCTGGCGGAAAAAGCGTGACTGCCCGTTGACGCCGACGACGCTCAGGTTGTAGAACGACGTGTCGCGCCCGCCGATGTTGCGCGTCGTGATCGTGTTGGCGAAGAAGCGCTGATCCGGCTCGTCGATGGTGTTCGATCCGTACGTACCCATCCACTCGACCGTCGCGTTCGAAACGGCGGGAATCTGGTGACGTCCGCGCAGTTGGAGCGAGTAGAGATCGCGCTCGGTGTAGGCGAGGGCGCGGTCGACAAACACCTGCGACGAGTCGAACTGCTCGGGGAAAAAGCCTTGGAGCAGACGCGCCTGCTGCTCGGCGCTGCGCGAGTAGAGCGAGTTGAGGCCGATCTCGTTGCGCGATCCCATCCGATAGGTAAAGTTGGCGATGCCGCCCCAGCTCACTTCTTCCGTCCCGCGCGAGTCGTTGAGGAGCAGTTGCGGACGAATGCTCGCGTTGCCCTCGTCGTCGACGCTGTTGAACGTGTAGCGCTCGACGCGTCCGTCGTCGTAAAAGTCAGACGAGCGGCCCCAGTTGAGGCTCAGCACATACCCCAGGGCGTTGGTGCCGAAGTCGTGCCGATTGCCCAGCGATGCGGCGTAGCTCTGGTTGATCGGCCCCTCGCCGCTCCGCATGTCGAACGTCTGACCGAACGCACGCGAGATATCGTCTAGCTGCTGCGCCTGGACCGGGTCGCGGCGCGCCTGACGCGGATTGGGAATCGCGTTCGTTCCGTTGAAGAAGTTGGGCAGTTCGCGCGTGCCGTCATCAAAGGCGAGCAAGTCGTTGCCGCCACCGGGCGAGAACAGAAAACCGTCCTGAAACTGCGTCTGCGTGTCGAAACCCGACGACGCCGAGAAGCGCAGTTCGAACGCTTCGGGAAACGACTTGGTGCGGATGTCGACGAGTCCGCCCGAAAAGCTGCCCGGCTGATCGGGCGTAAAGGTTTTGAGCGTGACGATGTTTTCAAGCAGGTTGCTTGGAAACAGGTCGAACTGGACGCTGCGCCGGTCCGGGTCCGCTGTCGGGATGCTGGCACCGTTGAGTTGCGTGTTCGAGTAGCGGTCGCCCAGCCCGCGTACCACTACGAACTTGCCGCCGACGACGCTGGCGCCGGTCACACGCTCCATCGCGTCGGCCGCATCGCTCGCACCGCTCTTGCTGATCGCCTCGGCGCTGATGGCATCCGAAACGCCTGCCGCGTTCTGGCGGTCGCGCAGAAGCGCTGCCTCGTTGTTGCGCACCAGCCTGGCCTCGACGACGACCTCGCCCAAAAGCTGAACGTCCTCGCTCATCGTCAGGTCGATACGCTTGGTCTCGCCCGCTTTGATCTCGACTCCGGTAATCCGCTGCGTCGTAAATCCGACCGACGAAAAGACGACGTCGTACGTGCCGACCGGAATGTTCGGAATGCGGTAGTTGCCGTCGAAGTCCGTCGCGGCGCCGAGCGTGGTGCCGTCGACTACGACCGTCGCGCCGATGACGCCTTCGCTGAAATCGGCGTCGATGACGGTTCCGGACAGGGTGCCGGTTTGCGCGTGGAGCGGAGCAAAGCCCGTCGCGGCGAAAAGGACGAGCGCAAAGGCGAGCGCGACGCGGTGTGTGAGAGCGATCATTAAACCAGAAAAGCGAGGTGGGATGAACCTGCCAGAAGAGGAGGATTCCGGCTTAAGGGGATGAGAGCCGGAAGAGCGATCAACCTATCTGGGCCGAGTTATCCAAGTGTTCTCACCCCGTTATCCCTGCGTTATCCGATCAAGACCTCAGTGTTACCCGCCCAAGCTTCATAGACTGAACCGTGAGGTAACAGGCAGCCTCTGTGCGACGGATTCGCCTGATACAAAGCGCTCGCATTTCAATCCATTAGTGTGCCAATCCGGACAGATGGAACAGGGCGACGCCAAACTGTTTGTTGGACCGACTAATACGAATACTCTGTTGCCTACTCACTCCTCGGCCCGCGTTGGTCTGGTTCTCTTCGCGCTGTGGCTGATGGTGTTCGCAGCGGCGAGCCAGATCATGATCGTCTCTCCGATCCTGCCTGACATCGCACGCGAGCTGAATGTCGAGACTGGACGGCTCGGTTCGTTGATCTCGGTATACGCGATCATGCTGGGCATCTTCTCACTCGTCGCTGGTCCCGTCTCGGACCGCCTGGGACGGCGCATCATTCTGCTCGCCGGTACGCTGTCGATGGGCGTCGTACTCCTGCTCCACGGGCTGGCGCACAGCTTCTGGGTGCTGCTCGGGATGCGCATGCTGGCAGGCGCGGCGGGCGGCCTGCTCTCGGGCGCGGCCGTCGCCTACGTCGGCGACTTCTTTCCGTACGAGCGCCGAGGATGGGCCAACGGCTGGGTGATGAGCGGGATCGCGCTGGGGCAAGTGCTGGGCATTCCGGCAGGCAAAATCCTGGCGACGCAACTCGGGTTCGAGTGGCCGTTCGTCGCCTATGGCTTCGTGATGCTGCTGGCCGGATTCCTTACGTGGCGTTTCGTACCCCAACCGGACGTGCAACTCGCCAAGGACCGCGTCACGTTCGGCGGAGCGTTTCGCTCCTATCGCGCGCTGCTCGCTCAGCCTGCACCGCGTGCTGCGGTCGTCGGCTACGCGCTGATGTTCTTAGCCATTGGCCTGTTCATCCCCTACTTCCCGTTGTGGCTCGAAAACGAGATCGGGCTGAGCGGAAATGCTATCGCGGGCCTCTTCCTCGTCGGCGGACTGGCGAACCTGGCGACGGGGCCGATGGCCGGAAAACTGTCGGATCGGGTCGGGCGCAAACCGCTCGTCGTGGCGTCGTGCGTGCTCTTCGCCGTTGCCCTGCTCTCCACGCCGTACGTGGTGACCGGATTAGTGACAGCGTACGTGTTCTTCGCCCTCGCCATGGTGAGCGTAGCAATGCGCATCGCGCCGCTGCAATCGCTCGTATCCGCCCTCGTCCCAGATTCGCAGCGTGGCGTGATGATGAGCGGCGCCGTGTCCGTTGGACAAGTCGGCATGGCGACAGGCGCTGGACTCGCCGGCCTGATCTACGCGACGTTCGGCATCGGCGGCAATACCGTCGGCGCAACCGTCGCCGTCGCGCTGATGGCCGTCGTAGTCGTCTACTTCCTGCCCGAGCCTAAAGGCGACACGCCTGGACCTCCCACGCACACGCCCATTCCGCCCGTCGAAACGTCTGAGTCGCGCCCAGCACCATCGCACGTGGCGGCGTAGCAAAGAGGAGATTACCGGCTTCGCCCACGCTCTGCCAGGTCGCATGGGACGAACCTCAGAACGACCAGACTGTCAGGCTCACGCGTCCGGCAGGCGTCATACCCGACGATGGGCTTAAGAGGTAGGATGCCGAAACGCTCAGGTCGTGGTAGCGCACTGTCACTTCGGGTCCGGCCCACGCATCCCATACGTCATCGCCCTGTAGCGCCAGCGCGGTGAGCGACGCTTCGAGCCCCCAGGCGCGCGGCCGCATGATGCGGTTGATGGTCTCCAGGTCACCTATCGCTCGGTCGGCTTCGTCGGTGGCCTGCGTCTGCGCCGAGAGAGAGGCCCGCAGCCGCTCCGATTCTTGCCTCGCCACGCCCAACGCCTCGGTCGTAACGTCGACGCTGCGCTCCAGGTCGGCTGAGTAGTGCCGGCACGCCTCCAGCGCGCTGTCGCACATGGACGCAAGATCGCCCTGAACGACATCGACAGGCT
>CAXBBB010000331.1:0-3873 GCA_963973615.1 uncultured Rhodothermales bacterium
AGAGAAGGCGAGGGGCGGTGCGAGGTATTTCCGGTCGCGCGTGACGGCGAGGAGACGCCCGAGCCGCTGTCGTTCTCGGAGCACTTCGAGCGCGACGGAATGGAGTTCGAGGAGCCGACGCCGCTGCTGTTCTCGTTCAACAGCCCGGTCGGCGCGTGCCCAACGTGTCAAGGCTTCGGACGCGTGCCCGGCGTCGATCCCGAGCTCGTCGTCCCCAACGCGCAACTCACGATTCGGCAAGGCGCGCTGGCGCCGTTTCGGACCGAGAAGTGGAGCACGCACTTCCGCGACCTGATTCGCGAAGCCGCCAAACGCTCATTTCCCATCGACACGCCCTACGCCAAGCTGACCGATGAGCAGCGCGACTTCCTGTGGAAAGGCGGCGGCACGTACGACGGCATCGACGGCTTCTTCAAGTTCCTCGCCAAGAAGAACTACAAGATGCACTATCGCATCTACGCGGCGCGCTTCCGCGGCTACACGACCTGCCCCGACTGCGACGGCTATCGCCTGCGCGATCAGGCACGCTACGTCCAGGTCGGCGGCAAGACCATCGGCGAGGTCTGCGAACTGACGACGGCAGATGCCCGCGCCTTCTTCGACACCTTGGAGACGCCGCCGCACCAGATCGCCATCGCCGGGAGCATCTTGGACGAAGTACGGAGGCGACTGAGCTACCTGGTCGAAGTCGGCCCCGACTACCTCACGCTCGACCGTCTGAGCCAGACGCTTTCAGGTGGTGAAGGCCAGCGCATCAGCCTCGCCACGAGTCTGGGCTCGAGTCTGGTCGGCAGCCTCTACGTGCTCGACGAACCCAGCATCGGCTTGCACCCGCGCGACACCGGGCGCCTGATCGCCATTCTGGAAGGCCTGCGCGACCTGGGCAATACCGTCCTCGTCGTCGAGCACGAGCCCGACATGATGCGCCACGCCGACCACGTCGTCGACATCGGCCCCGGCAGTGGGCGGCTGGGCGGACACGTCGTCTTCGAGGGGCCGTACGCCGACCTGCTCGAAGCAGACACGCTGACGGGTAATTACCTGAGCGGACGCATGCAGATTCCGACACCCGAAGGCCGACGACACTACGACCCCGAACACGCCATCCTGATCGAAGGCGCACGCGAGCACAACCTGCAAAACGTCGACGTGGCGTTTCCGCTGGGCATGGTGACGTGCGTGACAGGCGTCAGCGGAAGCGGCAAGAGCACGCTGGTCCACGACACGCTGTTCGAGTCGCTGCGGCGCATCAAAGGGCAGTACGAAGAGGGCACGCGCGTCGGTAAGCACGACGCCCTGATCGGAGCCGAGCTAGTCGACGCCGTCGAGATGGTCGATCAGACGCCGATCGGCAAGACGAGCCGCAGCAACCCCGTCACCTACGTTAAGGCGTGGGACGCCGTCCGGTCGATGATGGCCGACACGCACGCGGCCAAACTCCGAGGCTACCGCGCCGGGACGTTCTCGTTCAACGTGCCGGGCGGACGGTGCGAGACGTGCGAGGGCGAGGGCGTCGTCAAGGTCGAGATGCAGTTCCTCGCCGACCTCTACCTCGAATGCGAGGCGTGCCGGGGCAAGCGGTTCAAGCAGGAAGTGCTCGAAGTCAAGTGGAACGGCAAAAACGTCCACGACATCCTGTCGATGACGATCGACGAAGCCGTCGCCTTCTTCGAAGACGCCACGCCGATCCAGAACAAACTCAAACCGATGCAGGATATCGGTCTGGGCTACCTGACACTCGGCCAGCCCGCCAACACGCTCTCGGGCGGCGAGGCGCAGCGCGTCAAGCTGGGCGCCATCCTCGGCAAGCGCGCCAAAGACCGAACGCTCTACCTGTTCGACGAGCCCACGACCGGCTTGCACTTCGACGACGTACGCAAACTGCTCGGCGCGATGGACGCGCTCGTCGACCAGGGACACAGCGTCATCCTGATCGAGCACAACCTCGATGTCATCCGCTGCTCGGACTACGTGATCGACGTAGGCCCCGAAGGCGGCGTCGGCGGTGGACATATCGTCGCGGCAGGTACCCCCGAGGAAGTCGCTCAGGTCGAACACAGCCACACCGGGCGGTTCTTGCGCGCGGTGCTGTAAGGAGAACGTGCCGAAGGCTTTGGGCCTGACGCGCTGCTACTCCGCCACCTTCTCGAACCCTCGAAACAACGTGGGAAGATCTAGCGGCGGCAGGCTGGGTAGCATCTGCGGAATCAAGGGGCGCTCATCGGTCAGTGTGTACCGACTGACTTCGGTATAGACGCCGTCGATGGGCGTGTGGGCGGTTTCGATGTAGCGGCCCTCCAGGGCGACGATCCACACCTCGGGAATGTCAGCCTGTGCGTACCGGTCGCGCTTGACTCCTCGGTCGTAGGCGAGCGTCGTGTTGGACACTTCGACGACGAGCAACGCTTCGGGCGCACGTGCGACTTCCAGTTCGTCGTTGAACTCAGGCCGTAGCAGCGTCACGTCGGGTTCCGGCTCCGATAGATCGTCCAAACGGATCGGACCTTGCACGCTGACGTGTGCCAGATCGCCCTCGTCACGGTAGACGTGACGCGCGAAATGGTTCGTCAAACGGTTCGTGATGCGGAAATGGGGACCACCGACGGGAGACATGGGCAAGAGGTGTCCGTTGAGGAGTTCGACGCGTTCTTCGGGGCCGAAGATGCCGGCGCGTCCCATCGCGTGGTACTCGTCGACGGTGATAGGACGGACGGCGACAGGGAAATCGAGCGTTGAAATCGTCAGGGGCGGCATGGCGTCGGGGCTTTGTGCCTTGCACGTGCAAAGCTTGCCTGAGATTCGGCAGCCCGTCGCCTCTCCGATCGGGCGGAAGGCTGGATCGCACGGGTGGGGCACACTGGCGCGTTCTGTGCGTGTCTCTGTCTTTTGCCTGCTGCGTGACGTTTCTCAACCCGCTCCTGCTGCTCGGACTGGCCGCCGCCGCCATTCCGATCGCCGTTCACCTGTTCAACTTCCGCCGCCCGAAGCGCGTCGCGTTCTCGTCGCTGGCGTTTTTACGTGAGCAGCAAGCCAGCACGATGCAGCGCGTCAAGGTCAAGCAGTGGCTGCTGTTGGCGCTTCGGATTTTGGCGCTGGCGTGTCTGGGACTGGCCTTCGCGCGGCCCATCGTCGAAGGCTGGGCCGGGAATGCGCTGGGCCGCCCGGCGTCGAGCGTAGCGATTGTCGTCGATACGTCGCCGTCGATGCTGCGACGCGATGCCGGAGGCGAGTTGCTGACTCAGGCCAAAGCGCTCGGTTCGTCGCTGGTCGATGAGTTGGATGCGGGCTACGAGTTTTTCATTCTAACGACGTCGTCCGCACGCTCCTCATTGGCGCTGCGGACGCCCGGCGCCGCTCTCGACGCGTTACGAGAACTCGACGTGTCGTACGCAGGTCAGCCGCTGACGCAAGCCATCGCCCGCGCCGCCGGACTGCTCGAAGGCGCCGCTCATCCGCTGCGTGAGATCTACGTCATATCGGACGTGCAGCGCAGCACACTTGCCGACAGCAGCCGCTCCCCCATTGGCTTCGACGGGCGCGTCGTGCTTCTCCCCATCGGCGACACCGATCTGCCTGACGTGGGCGCCGCCGTGACCGACGTGCGCATCGAGAGCCGCATCGTCCAGACCGGACAGCCGGTTCAGTTGAGAGCGACCATCGCCAACACCGGCGCGCGCGACCTTACGGGCTACGGGGTCCGGGTCGATCTGGAAGGAGTGCAGGTGGCGCAGCAGACCGTAGACGTGCCCCAGGGCGAAGCGGTCGACGTGCTGATGACGCTCACACCTCGGTATACAGGCTGGCTCGCCGGACAGGTCGCCGTAGAAACCGACGGCTTCGAAGCCGATGATGCCCGCGCGTTCGCTCTCAACG
>CAXBBB010000332.1:0-3856 GCA_963973615.1 uncultured Rhodothermales bacterium
CGAGCGACCTTATGATCGTCAATCGCGCGTAGACGCAGCAGGTGATGGTGGAGCATCAGCACGCGAAAGTCGTCCGGATTACCGTCACCGAAGAACGGACGAATCACCCCGCGTGCGGTCTGCCCCAGCCGCCCGTTGGCGATCGTCCGCCCATGCGCGCTGTTGATACCCAGGATCGACAAGCCCTCAGCCTCATAGGTCGGCGCCAGGTCGCGCGAGATCATGCGCCGGTATCGCGCCAGCGGGCGCAGCAGCCGCCCAATCGGATTCCACCACTGAAGCGTGTCGTGGTTGCCCGGCACGACCAGGACGGGCACGTCGAAGCGGTCAATCAGCGCCCGAGCTTGCCGAAACTGATCGGGACGGGCGCGCTGCGTCAGGTCCCCTGATAGACACACGACATCAGCTCCCTGTGCCTGCATCGTCTCAACCATCGCATCGACGATGCCCGGATGCCCGATCTTGCCGAAGTGAATGTCCGACGCGTGCGCAATCGTGTGCGTCATACCAAAACTCTGTATGAGCGATTTGCGAATCGCCCTGGCTCAACCATCACAGCAGCATCGTCATCGGCGCTTCGAGCAGGCCTTTGACGGTTGCCAAGAATGCCGCGCCCGACGCGCCGTCGAGCACGCGGTGATCGCACGAGAGCGTGACCTTCATCCGCTTGCCCGGAACGACGGCGCCGTCCTTGACGACCGCCTCGTCACGAATACCGCCGATAGCGAGGATCGCCGCGTTGGGGGGATTGATGATGGCCGTGAACTCCTCGATGCCGAACATGCCCAGGTTCGAGGTCGTGAACGTCGACCCGCTGAACTCTTCGGGCGACAGCTTCTTGTCCTTGGCGCGGCCCGCCAGTTCGCGCGTTTCGGCTCCGATCTGAGCCAGCCCTTTGCGGTCGGCATCGCGGATGACGGGCGTTAGCAGTCCATCTTCGATGGCGACGGCGACGGCGACATGCGCATTCTTGTGATAGCGGATCACGCCGCCCTCTTCGTCCCACGACGCGTTGACGGCCGGGTGCTGCCCCAGCGCGACGGCGCACGCCTTGGTGACCAGGTCGTTGAACGACACCTTGCCCCTCTCTTGCTCGGCAGCGACTTTGTTGATCTGCGAGCGGAACG
Source organism: uncultured Rhodothermales bacterium (assembly GCA_963973615.1). Taxonomy (GTDB): domain Bacteria; phylum Bacteroidota; class Rhodothermia; order Rhodothermales; family BA12; genus CAXBBB01. Next base: position 1,128 of record CAXBBB010000332.1, read on the forward strand.
CCATCGCTGGCGCCATGTCGATATCGACCGTGAGGTAGAAGTGCGGCGCCGTGAACTTGCTCTGCGCCAGACGGCGGCCAATCGACTTGCGCATCTGCGAGATGGGCGTCGTCGTGAAGTCGCCTTCGGTCGGAAGTGCGGGAGCCTGCGGCTTGGCCGGAGCCGATTTGGGAGGCTGCGCAGCCGGAGCGGCTTGCTGCTGAGAGGACGCCTTGTGGCCTTCGATGTCGCGCCGCACGATGCGTCCATCGGTCCCTGTCCCGCTCACGCCGGACAAGTCGATACCGCGCTCTTTGGCCATCGCCCGCGCCAGAGGCGACGCTTTGATGCGGCCCCCATCGGTCGTGCTTGCCGACGATGCGCTGTCGCCAGCCGCTGATGGAGCGTCGAGCGTGTCGCCTTCGTGGGTGCGGTTGGTCGGGACGGTCTGTCCTTCGCTGTGATCGCCTTCGACGGCAGAATCAGGCGCTTCGGTTTCGGTCGCTTCGGCCTGCTGTCCCGTCGCGCCGCCGCCGTACTTGGCGAGGATGCCCGAAATGTCTTCGCCCTCCTTACCCAAGACCGCGATCAGCCCACCGATAGGGATGCCCGCGCCTTCCTCGACCAGCTTCTTGAGCAGCACGCCGTCGTCGTAGACCTCCAGGTCCATCGTGGCCTTGTCGGTCTCGACCTGCGCAATCACGTCGCCGGACGAAACAGCGTCGCCTTCGTTGGCGAGCCACGCGGAGAGGACGCCCTCTTCCATCGTGTCGCTCATTTTGGGCATTTCGACGGGGATAGCCATAGTCGGTAGGGGTCGGGTTGGGGGCGAGGGTTGCTATTCTACTACTGTTTTTTCTACAACGTCATCCTCGCGAATGCGGGGATCCAGGAGCGTAGGAATTGAACGGTAGGCTTCGCCGGAGAGTAGCGGACTGGATTCCCGCCTGCGCGGGAATGACGGTCTGGAAGGGTAGAGTAGGATGATGGTGCGAGTCGGTAGCCAACTCGGTGCACGCAGGTCAGACGTACATCACCGCTTTCACGGCGTCGATCACGTCCTGCGTCTGCGGCATGTAGTGCGCGATCAGGTTCTTGGCATACGGCGCCGGGATGTCCTTAGCCGTCACGCGCATAATCGGCGCGTCGAGATGGTCGAAGCAACGCTCCTGAACCTGAAACGTAATCTCACTGGCGATCGAGGCAAACGGATTGCTCTCGTCGACGATGACGAGCCGGTTGGTCTTGCGGACGCTGTCGGCGACGGTTTCGATGTCGAACGGGCGGATGGTACGCGGGTCGATGACGGTCGCTTCGATGCCGTCCTTTGCCAGTTCGTCGGCGGCCTCGATGGCGCGCCAGTAGCTTTTGTTGTGCGCTACGATGGTCACGTCTTTGCCCTCACGCGCCACACGCGCTTTGCCGATGGGGATCAGGTAATCCTCAGCGTCCGACACTTCGCCTTTGAGTCCGAACATCAATTCGGATTCGAGAAAGACGATGGGGTCGTCGTCGCGGATGGCGGATTTGAGCAGGCCTTTGGCGTCGTCGGGGTTCGAGACCGAGATGACTTTGAGGCCGGGGAAGGTCGCGTAGATGCTCTCGACCGACGTGTTGTGCGTCGCCGCGAGCTGTCCGGCGGCTCCGTTGGCGCCACGGAAGACGATCGGCATCGGGAACTGGCCGTCGCTCATGTAGCGGATTTTGGCGGCGTTGTTGATGATCTGATCGATGGCGACGAACGCGAAGTTCCACGTCATGAACTCGATAATCGGACGCAGCCCGTTCATCGCTGCGCCTACGGCTAGGCCGCTAAAGCCGTTTTCCGAGATCGGCGTGTCGAGGATGCGCTTGGGACCGAACTGGTCGAGCATCCCCTCGGACACTTTGTACGCACCGTTGTACTCGGCGACTTCCTCGCCCATCAGGAAGACGCGTTCGTCGCGCACCATCTCTTCGGTCATCGCGTCGCGGAGCGCTTCGCGGAATTGCAGTGTTGCCATCGTTCTAGTCTGGGTGGGCAGGCCGCCTGCCTGCAAGTCTGTGGGAGCAGCGAGCGCTACGAGATAAACGGGTAGTCCTTCTGCGCGTAGACGTTTTCGTAGGCCGTCTCGATCTCGGGCAGTGGGCTATTGTCGGCAAACTCGACGGCTTTCAGGACGACCTCTTTGGTCTCGTCGTCGATCGCGTCGAGTTCGTCGGCGGTCGCGAGTTTGTGGCCGACCATGTAGGCCTTGAGGCGCAGGATCGGATCCTCGTCCTTCTTGGCGTCCATCTCCTCCTTGGTGCGGTAGTTCTGCGGGTCCGACATCGAGTGGCCGCGGTACCGATACGTCTTCATCTCGATGAGCGACGGCTTGCCCTCGCGCGCCATCTCGACGTGGTCGCGCAGCGCCTTGGTGACCGTCAGCACATCCATCCCGTCGACGACCGACGAGGCAATGTCGTAGCCCACAGCCAAACGGCTGAACTCGGGCTGGCCGAACGCACGCTCGGTCGAGGTGCCCATCGCATAGTTGTTGTTCTCGATCACGACGACGACCGGCAGCTTGTAGAGCGATGCCAGGTTGAGCGCTTCGTGAACCGCGCCCTGACCGACGGCTCCGTCGCCCAAGAACACGACGCAGACGCCGCCGTCCTCTTTGTACTTGTGCGCGAACGCAATGCCGACGCCGACCGGCACGTGTGCGCCAACGATGCCGTGACCGCCGAACATGCCGACTTCTTTCTTGAAGTAGTGCATCGACCCG
>CAXBBB010000333.1:0-3833 GCA_963973615.1 uncultured Rhodothermales bacterium
GACCAACCCGTCACCGCTTCGGAGCGACACGGAAACATCGCGAAACAACACCCGCCGCCCGAACGCATGGCCGACGTCGGTGAGTGTGAGAGCGACGCTAGGGAACGAGGTCATGCCGAAAAGCTAACGCTCGAAAAGTTGTCAACTCTTGGAGAGTTGACAACTTTGGCCGAGAGGCTTCGCGGGCACCGCTCCCTGCTCCATTCGTTCACGCTTGATGCCTAAATCGCCTTCTACCCACCCCGAAACCGCCCGCGACGACATCGCGCTGTATGGACGCGATGCGACGCGCAGCATCATCGATGTCGTCCCAGCGAAAGCACGTCGAGGCCCGGCGTGGGTGGACGTGTATCGGCGGCTCGAAAGTGGACAGACGGTCTGCGAGCAGGAGCGGCTATATCCGTTCTTTTTCGTGCCAGACGCCAAACTGCTCGAGGGCACTGATCCCCACAGCTTCAAGGCGCGGCGACTGCGCGGCGACGCCTTCCACCGCCAGGTCGTCGTTTTTGACACCTGGGATGCCTATTGGAATGGCTTGCGCATCGCCGAGCGACGGTTGAAGCAGACCGAAGCTGCCGTTGAGAGCATCTACCGCATTCCGTCACCCGCGCAGCAGTATCTCACGCAGACGGGGCGGACACTGTTCAAAGGCATGGACTTCGACGACCTGCATCGCCTGCAACTCGACATCGAAGTGATCGGATCGGGCGGTTTTCCCAACGCTTCGCGCCCTGCCGACGAAGTGATCATCGTTGCCATGAGCGACAACCGCGGGTGGCAGCAGACACTCCACAGCTTGGAATCTGACGAGCCGACGCTTCTCCGCGAGATGCTGCAGGTGATTGCCGAGCGAGACCCGGACGTGATCGAAGGCCACAACATCTACAATTTCGACCTGACCTATCTACGCGATAGGTGTGCGCGTTTCGGCATTCCGTTCTCACTCGGGCGCGACGGCAGCGAGCCCCGCACGTTTGACTCGTCGATTCGGTTTGCCGAGCGATCGATCGACTATACCGCGTTCGAGATCACCGGCCGTCACGTCGTCGACACGATGTTTCAGGTGATGAGCTACGACGTATTCAAGCGTGATCTGCCCGGTTATGGACTCAAAGTAGCCGCACGCTACTTCGGTTTCGCACCGGAAAACCGGACATACGTCGAGGGAGATAAAATCCCTCAGGTCTGGCGCGACGACCCGCACCACCTGATCCGCTACGCAGCCGATGACGTGATCGAGACCGAGCGGCTAGCGCGTCATTTAAGCGGCTCGACGTTCTACCTTACGCAGATGCTACCGATGCCGTACGGCCAAGTCGCCCGCGTCGGCCCGGCGGCCAAGATCGAGGCGTTGTTCGTGCGCGAGTACCTGCGGCAGCGTCAGAGCTTTCCACGCGCCGAGTGGGGCAGCCAGAGTGTCGGCGGCTACACCGACGTGTTCGTGACGGGCGTCGTCGGCCCCATCGTTTACGCCGACGTCGAGAGCCTGTACCCGTCGATCATGCTCAACTACGGCATCGAACCGCAAGGCGACGCACTGGGCCTGTTTGCCAACCTGCTCCGACGCCTGACCGATCTGCGCTTCGCCGCAAAAGACGCCATGCGCGCGACGACTGATGCCGAAGAGCGCTCCTCGCTCGACGCCCGCCAGAGTTCGTACAAAATCCTGGTCAACTCGTTTTATGGAAACCTCGGATTTGGCCACGCGGCATTCAACGACTTCGCCGAAGCCGACCGCGTCGCTCACGTCGGTCAGGACCTGCTGCGTCAGATCATCGCCCTCGTCCGGTCGGACGGCGGACGCGTAATCGAAGTCGACACCGATGGCGTGCTGTTCGAGCCGCCCTCCGGTATAGCCGGAGAGGCTGAGGAACGCGCCTACGTCGACACCCTGAGCGAGCGCATGCCCAACGGGATCAACGTTGGCTTCGACGGGCGCTTCGCGCGGATGTTGAGCTACAAGAAGAAGAACTACGTGCTGATGAGCTACGATGGCAGCCTCAAATACAAAGGCTCGTCGCTCGTCAGCCGCAGCAGCGAGCGATTTGGACGCGACTTCCTACGCAAGGCCGTCCCCCTCCTCCTCGAACACGACATCGCCGGTCTGCACGCGCTCTACCTGGCGTATCGCGACAAAATCCAGGCGCGCGACTGGACCAGCGCGTCCGCGTTCTCCAAGACCGAAACGCTCAAAGAATCGCTCGCCACCTACGATCGACTGGTCAAAGAAGGAAAGCGTGCCCGAGCAGCATCCTATGAACTCGCCCGACTCCGAGCCGAGCACACCGGCATCGCCCCACGCCCCGGCGACCGGATCAGTTACTACGTCGCCGGATCCGATGCACGTGCTTCGGCCCACGAATCCGCCCGTCTCGCCGACGAGTGGGATCCCGAAGCGCCTGACGAAAACGTCGTCTACTATCTGCGTAGGCTGGACGAGTTCGCCCGCAAGTTCGAGCCGTTTTTCAGCGAGACCGACTTCAAGCTCGTGTTCTCCCCCGAAGACTTGTTCGGCTTCTCACCTGAGGGCATTCGGATTCTCGAACACGAGCGCACGCCAAACCTCGCAGAGGATGAATCAGTGCCGTTTTGACCGGCCCCCACTATCTACGTGCCCCTGGCTACCGCTCCTCGAACTCGAGCGATGCCGAGTTGATGCAGTAGCGTTGGCCGGTCGGTTCGGGTCCATCGGGAAAGACGTGGCCTAGGTGTGCGCCACAGTGGGAGCAGTGGACTTCTGTGCGTGTCATGCCCAGGCTGCGGTCGACTTCCTCGTCGACGTTGTCGGCGATTTGATCGTAGAAACTCGGCCATCCCGTTCCGCTGCGGAACTTGGTGCTACTGTCGAAGACCGGCGTGTTGCAGACGGTGCAGCGGTAGACGCCGTCTTTCTTGTTGCCGTTGTAGCGGTTGAGAAACGGCGGCTCGGTCCCTTTTTTCTGGGTTACGTAGCGCTCGATTCGCCCCAGTTCGCCTTTTCGGACTTCGATGGCGTCAGCGTCGCGTATGCTGGTATCCATTACTTTGCGTGTCTGTTGGGAGCGATTCCAACGCCACCCCTTTTCCGCTTGTTTTTCCGTCTATGTCCGCCGCTTCCTACCCCTTCAACCAGCCTATAGCCTGGACGCCTGACCCCGATCAGTGCGCGTCGTCCCGCATGATGACGTTCGCCCGAGCGCATGGAATCGACACCTACCCCGACCTGCTCGACTGGGCCAACGCCGACGTAAACCGGTTCTGGGACGCCGTCCTGGTCGACCTCGGTATCCAGTTCACTTCGCCGTACCGGCTGGCCTACGAACCCACTGGCGACCCGGCGTTTCCCAACTGGTGTGTCGACGGGCGGATGAACATCACGCACTCGCTGCTCGACAAGTGGCTGGTGGATGAAGCCGCCGAGCGCGACGCAATCCGGTACCAGTCCGAGGAGGGCGGCGAGGAGCGGATCACGTATCGGGAGTTGGCCGCACGGGTCGGACAGTGTGCGGCGGCGATGAGAGCGCGCGGATTGGGTCCGGGGGATGCTGTCGGAATCTTGATGCCGATGACGCCCGAAATCGTCGTCGCGTTTCTAGCGACGATCCGCATCGGCGGCGTCGTGCTCCCGCTGTTTTCAGGATATGGCGAGGAAGCTATAGCCACTCGACTGCAGGGCGGCGAGGCGAAGGCGCTGTTTGTGAGCAACGCATCTCCCCGTCGCGGACGAGCCGTGGATTTGAAAGGCACCGCAGATCGCGCCCTGGCACAGTGCCCCACCGTCGAGCACGTCATCGTCCACAATCGCATCTCGGATCACGACACGCCGATGCAGGCGGGACGTGACGTAGGGGGGG
>CAXBBB010000334.1:0-3822 GCA_963973615.1 uncultured Rhodothermales bacterium
GTTCCTGTACTACGCCATCAAAAACGGCATGGACATGGGCATCGTCAATCCGTCGCAGCTGGCGATCTACGCGGACATCCCCGACGAACTGCGCGACGCAATCATGGGCCACGCGCCCTACACGGGAACGCCGCGCCGGACGCGTCTGGCAAAAGCGCTGTTCGCCGTCGACGAACTGGCCGGACTGGTGGTTGCCGCCGCGCTGGTGCGGCCCGGCCACATGGACGGGATGAAACTCAAATCGCTCAAGAAGAAACTCAAAGACAAGAGTTTCGCCGCCGCCGTCAGCCGCAAGGACATCGCGCAGGGCGCCGAGGAGATGGGCGTTGAGATGGACGCGCACCTGCAAACCGTGATCGACAGCATCTCCGCGCGTGCGGATCGCATCTTCGCGGGCGTCTGAAGCAGGTCAGCCTCAGAACGTGTAGGTGAGTCTGGCTGATGTGGGTGCCATGTCGAAGTCCCATCCGCTCGGATCGCCATTGCCTGCGAGGTCGCCTCGCTGGATGGCTTTGTGGCGATTCACGAGAAAGCGCGCCGTTCCAATTCCGATAACGGCGCCGACGACGATGTCGGTCGGCCAGTGCTTGTTGGCGCTCATCCGGTTGAGGACGGCGCCGGTCGGGATGGCGTATAGGGCGTACGTAAGCGGGTGCGGGTAATAACTGGCCCAGACCGTGATGATGCCGAACGACGAAATCGCGTGTCCCGACGGATAGCTGCTGTTGCCGTCCCCGAACGGGTTTTTTCCTGTCGTCTCGAAGAACGCGTAGGGATCGGCAAGGTCGAGCAACTCGTTCGTCTCCGGGTCTCGTGGTCCGTCCTCGGGGCGCGCGCGACCTATGATGCCTTTTAGCGCGTAGCCGGTCAGCCCGGCGTAGATGAGCGTCTGGAGCGAGGTCATCGCTGCGTCCTGAAACTTGGTATCGGGGATGAGGAGCGAGGCGCCTGCCAGTCCCAGCGTGATCTGCGTCATCGGCGGACCGCCCGCATCGTCCAGAAAGAGCAGGACTTCTTGATAGGTGTCGTCCTTTCCGTATAGACTTTGGGCTTGCCGAACTCCGTCGTCGTCGAGCCATGCTGTTCCGAGGGTGAACGCTGCTGCACCGCCTGCATATGCGGCGAATCGGGGCGTGGCGATCTCGCTGCCGATGGCGCCCAGATCCTGATAGGCCCAGTGGAGAAAGCGCGTGCGCTCGATGTGGAGCGGTTCGGGGTTGGTTTGTGCGGTTGCGGGGAGCGCGCAGGCGAGCAGGAGGGAGGCGAGTAAGTACGTGCGCATGGAGAGGCGTTGGAGTAGACAGAAAAGACGCTCGGCAGCTGATTTCGCTTCCGTCGGGGTGGTCCGTGCCTGTCTCGTCACGAATGCCAGGCCGTTCTGTGCTCCGCGCGGCGAATCTCGACTGGCGGTTCGCTCGTCCAATACGACCACCCGACTCTACCGAATGTCCACCCAACTTCCCAACAATCCTGTAGAAAGCGGCCGTAAGAGCCTTGCCAAAGCCGCGCGCTTGCTCTTCGACTACGCCAAGCGCCACGCACCGCCGCCACGCGTCCGGCCGGAGCGTCCCAACCTGCCACCCGCAGCCGGTAACTACCAGGGCGCCATCGTCGCGCTTAAAGCGATTCCGTTCGTTCTGCTTGCCGCCTTCCTGCTGTCGTTCGTGTGGGACTTCGACGGCCTGGGGACGACCCTTTTCGGGCTTGAACTAACATTTGAGGGGCTGATGCGGACGCTGGCCGTCGGTGGTCTGATTGGGTTCGGGACGAACTGGCTGGCGATCAAGATGCTGTTTCATCCGCGTGAGAAGCGGGCGCTAGTGGGGCAGGGACTGATTCCCGCACAACGCGAGCGTGTGATCCACCGGCTCGCCGTTGCCGTGTCGGAGAAATTGATCAACCCCGACGCGATCCGGCGCAAGATCGAGGAGTCGCAGATTATCCCTCGCTACCGCGAAGTGTCGGTAGGCGTGGCTCGGCGGGTGATCGAGGATCCCAACTTTCGGGATGACTTGCGCTCGGTCGTCGCCGATTATGCCAAGGACGCCCTGGGAAGCCCAAGCGTGCGCAAGCAGATCGTCGACTTTACCATCGAGAAGATCGAAGGCGCGGCCGGTTCGGGCTTCACCGGACTGGCGCTCAAAGCCTACCGCGCCGTCGGCGAAGACGACTTCTTGCGTCGCCTCGACCTCGCCGTGCAGGCGCTCCCCGAAGCCGTCGACAAGGGCCTCGACACGCTCGATCTCAAGCTCGACCTGCTGCCCGACCTGATCGAGCGCAACGCCGACGAGTTGGAACAGTGGGCCACGCGCGCCATCCTCGACATCGTCGACCGCATCGACACGTACGAACTCGTCCGCGACAGCATGCGGCGCTTCGACGAGTATCAGCTCGAAGACCTGGTCATGAAGACGAGCAACGAGCAAATGCAGTACATCCAGTACCTGGGCGGCGTGCTCGGCGTGTTCGGAGGATTCGTGATCTGGCAACCCGTTTGGGCGACGCTCGTGCTGAGCATCATCGTCCTTGGCGTCTGGGGCGTCGACGAGATGCTGACCCGCAAGCGCCGCGAGCAGCATCCGCCGAACGACGTGCCTCCGAGTGATCCGCCGCCGTTTGCGTTGCCCTCCTCACCATCAGCGCCGATTGAGCAGGTGAGCGTGGAGCGTGAAGCCGCTGTCCGCGTAGATTGATCGAAGATGACTTCCCCCTGCTGCTATGTCTGTCCAAACGCTCGCTTCTCCAACCGAATATCTCGCTTACGATGTAGCGCATGAGGGCAAACATGAGTATTGGGACGGTGAGATTGTCGCGATGGCCGGTGCGATGGACTCGCACAACTCCGTCGTGATGAATCTGACGCTGACAGTGGGGCCGCTCATCATCGCGCAGAAGTGCCGCCCGTATGGTTCGGACCAACGCGTTCGATTACCCGAAGGCAATTATGTATATCCAGACTTCTCATTCGCTTGCGATCCTGAGTTCACCGATGAGCGACCGAACAGTCTGCTCAATCCGCTCTTGGTCGTCGAAGTCGGCTCACCCTCGACCATGATGACGGATCGCACCAAGAAGCTCGATGCCTATACCCAAATTCCAAGTCTGCGCGCCTACTGGTTGCTCGAATCCGATTATGCCGTTGCAACACTCTACGAGCGACTAGGCGATAGTGACTCGTGGACGCTTTCCATCGTGAAAGGACACGCGGGTAGTATCGACTCTACGCTGTTTGATCAGCCCATCTCAATGGATGCGTTATACCTCGACGTCGAGACCAAAGGCGACACATGGCCCAACGGATACGGCGTGCCAGGCGAAACCAAAGGCGCCCGCTGAGCCAAAGACTCTTTCGAGTCGAAGCCGAGTGGGCGCGATAAAGGCCGTAGCCAGTGCCGAGGGGGAGGATCGAACTCCCGACCTCACGATTATGAGTCGTGCGCTCTAACCATCTGAGCTACCTCGGCGGGACGCGTAGTATACTCCGATCCGCCCGCCCGCCGCAACGCTGCGTTGTTAGCCTTCGACGAATCCACCGCCTGTGACCTCGACTGTTTCCATCCCTTTCGATCCCACCGGACGCCTGATCGGTCAGTCTCGGGTCCGCGACACGCTGCAACGCGGGCTCGATGGGGGGCGCATCCCGCACGCGCTGCTGTTCTACGGACAGGAGGGTACCGGACTGATCGCTGCAGCACTCGAACTCGCCGGCGCTCTGGTCGCCAGTCCCAATCGCCCTGACGACGACCGCGCCCAGCGTGGCCTGCACCCGGACGTGCACCTGTTGATTCCACATCCTTCGGATGCCAAGGGCGACGACGTGCA
>CAXBBB010000335.1:0-3821 GCA_963973615.1 uncultured Rhodothermales bacterium
GGAAGGCGGCTCGGAAGGTGTCGACGTGGGACGGGCCTGTCGTAGTAAGTCACGCCAGTGTGTTGGGCTGCGATGCCGATCTCGTCTTGGCGGCTGTCGCGTTTGCCGAGTCCAATCCAAACGTGTGGGTGTGCACGAGTTTACTGGGGATTGCCGGATTCGTGCCCTTCGCCGCGCAGCGCGTGCCGGATCGTCTCGTGTTTGGCTCCACGTTTCCATCGGTCGATCCTCGGACGGCGTGGGCGCATATCGCGAGCGCGCTTCCGAACGCGTCAGATCACCTACTAGCTGCCATCGGGACCACGAACGCGGCGCGTTTGCAACGTGAGGTCCAGGTACGATGAACCTACCATTTCCGATAACGGATGTCCACGTTCATCTGGGGCCGAGCGATACGCCCGAGTTGTACTATCCGACGCTCTCGGTGCAAGAGTACCTGCGTGTGATGGAGGCTACCGGAATCGAGCGCGCGTACGCGTTTGCGCCAATGCGCGAAGGTGGGTACCGTCAGGCGAACGCAAATCTTTTGGAGGCTGCGCGCGCGTCTGGTGGGAAGCTGGGAGCGTTCGCACGCTTGGGTGGTAGGCGCCAACCAATCACTGAGCCACATGTATGGATGGTACGCCGGGCAATCGGAAAGGCGCGCCGTCCGAGACCAAGCGACGTCGACTCCTTGGAGGGATACGCAGGGGTCAAGCTCTTGCCTCACCTCGACGGCATACCGAGTCGTTCTCTGATGGACGAAATCGCTGAGCGCGAGTTGCCGGTCCTGGTACATGGCGGCCGATTCTCGACCCCGCGCTGGGTGGCGCGTACGATTCTACGCCGTACGACCGGCCCGCTGATCTTAGCGCATCTGGGCAGCTTTCCATCGGAACGCCGTTTACTTGAGGATGCGGTTGCTCTGGCCCGGCGCGAACCCCGCGTATGGCTGGATACGAGCGGCGTCTGGGAGGCTGACTTTGTGCGCTACGCCGCGGCTCGCGTTCCAGAGCAGCTGATTTTTGGCTCGGACGCCCCACTTACCCACCCCGGTGTCGCCTGGACCCACCTAGCTCGCTCGCTGGCAGACGACGGACTGCTACGCCGGATGAGCCAGCAGGCCTGCCACGAGGTGTTTCTGTAATGGACGGCGTGATCGAATGGCAAGCTTGGCCTGAGCGTCTCTTTCCGCTCCACGATGGCGAGGTCTGAGACGCGTAGTACTATAAATCCACTGGGCAACCGCACTAGCTGGAGAGTCTGGCAGGCAGTAGTGATCTTGCTGCCGGTGGCTTCTGCGTTGGTGTTCGCCTTCGTCTATCCGAGAGCATATTCTATCTATGCCATAGACATAGAAGCCGATTACTACTATAACGGACGGCTGGCGGCTTTGGGGTACGGTATAGAAGGCACGTACCACCCCGGTACTCCGATTTACATGCTTTCGGGCTTGCTGCTACGCATCGTCGGTGTAGATATCGAGCATACGCAGCTATTTTTTACGCTGGGATATGTCCTTGTAGGGTTGTTTACGTCCGCATGCGCATATGGGGCGTTTCACTTGCTCGCGTCTACGACTAGGCCTGGTGCAGCAATATGGAGTGTAGCCGCCGTGCTGGCTTGGCCTCCCGCAATCGGTTATCTGAACTATTGGGGGGCGGATTCCTTTCTGCCAGGTCTCGTGCTGATTGTAGTTGGATTGTTCTGGCGTGCGCTACACCTGGCAACCAGCATGCGCGTCGCCCAACTGGGAGCAATACTTGGCCTACTGACCGCTGTCAAGTTGACGGCGCTTCCGCTCGTGATGGGGGTGAGTGTCGGCCTTTGGGTAGACGCGTCCGTGAGACATTCCGCTCGGGTCGCCATACAGAATGGTGCTCTGCTAGCAGGAGTCGGTGCGGCTTCTTTTGCTCTGCTGACCCTGCCTGTTCTCGACCATATGCCTGGCGTGCTGTACCGATGGGGGCTCTGGATGGTACCCTACGTCGAGAAGGTCGTCGCCGCACCGTTCCTCGTGCTGGGAGCTACAGGTGCACCTGCTTGGGCAGTCCCGGTAGTGGGTGCCGCCGCTTTGATGGTGCTCTTCTTGGCATTGAATGTCTTGATTCGGAAGCGACGTGCTCTCACTACGGGCGCAACCGATCGCACCCGTTTGGTCCCGGAACCGGCTGCGGTTCTCTCTTTTCTGATGTGTACCGGCGGGTTCTGGCTGCTGATCGTGGTTCGGGGTATCGTCGATGGGGATGGCTGGGTGGGGTTTCGGCTGGCGACGCCCTCGGCGGCTGCACTCTCTGTCGCTGTGCTTGCAATAGGAACTTCGCGTCTCCGTCAGTTGCGCCTTTCCGGTTTGGCTGCCGCGGGTTCGGTCGTGCTCATCTTGCTTTCGGTCGTGCTGCACGGTCGGGAGCGTCACGATGCCATTCAGAAGGCGGAGCGTCACGAAGCGCTCTATTTGGAAGTTCTCGACGGGCAGCGAGGGGAAGCGCGCACGGCGTTCTGGATTCCCGGGTTCGAGGGGCGTTATGGGAAGGCGGCCTTTCATTTCAGAGGCAACTACCACTATGGCATTGAAACCTTCGATGCGGACTTGTTGAAGTACTTTCCCGATGTCACCTTTCTGCGGTTGCAGCAAATCGTAGGTCGCTCCGATTTACCGGAGGCGACAGTAGCCGATGGCACGGTCGAAGCCGTGGACGAGTGGCTACGTTCTTCTCAGGGAAGCGATTACTTCTGGCCGCTCGATCGGCCTTACGTAGGCTATGAGGAGGGAGCGAAGGTCGCCTCTTTGATGACGCCGCTGCCGGTCTGGACCGACAAGTCCACGGCGCCACCCCAAAAGATCGACCATTTTCTCGAGCCCCTATTCGGCCCTCTTTCATCCGATACCCTACACATCGGGCAGGAAAAGTGGATCGTATGGGACATTCTCTCTTCTGATTCGCTCCGCTGATATGTCAAACCTTTTTGCCCGTGTGCTGTCGCGCCGAAGTTTGTGGCGCTACGTTCCTGTCCGGCAACCCTCTCCGCCGATTGGGCCGCCGATGCTCGCACTCTCGTTCGATCTCGACTACCAAGCCGATACGGATGCGCTCGACGCCCTCGTCGATCTGATGGCGCGCGTTCAGGTTCGAGCGACGCTCTTCTCCATTGGGGCGCTCGTCGAGGCAGATCCCGAGCCGTACCGCCGCGCCGCGCAGGCAGGGCATGAGATTGCCAACCATACTCAGACGCATCCCGATAATCCCGTTCTCAATCCCGATAACGAGTTCTGGCACCTGTCGGCTGAGGAGATGGAAGACGAGATAGGGCGTGCCCAGGACACACTGGAGCGAGCTACGGGGCAGCGCCCGACCGGCTTCCGGACCCCCCACTTCAAGGATGCATCCGCTATGTTCGACGCGCTGGATGCTTTTCCCGAGATCGACTACGTGAGTACGGTTTTGGCCTCGCAATCGCCCCACCGGGTGCCCTATCTGCCGGCACGCTCTTCTGCGCCACACGACACGTCAGGGCGGCACGCTGCCACCCGGTTCGCGCATCATCTGTCTGCCGAAGATGAGCGTCTGTTGATGATTCCGCTTACCCCAGACCCCGACCATCGATGGTCGCCGTTCTGCTCGTACCACGCGATTCGTACGCCAAGCAACCCGGAGATGGGAGCAGGTATGCACACGATTGATGAGTTCGAGAGCCTGTGGCAGACCATGCTGCGGCGCGCACATCGGGACGGGTTCGCTTCGGTGTACTTCGACCCCCTCGATGTAATGCGTGACTCAGAAACCGCCGACGCGTTCGAGCGCATGTTGGTGGGTGCGGTCGCTTCGGGATGGAGCGTAGCG
>CAXBBB010000336.1:0-3820 GCA_963973615.1 uncultured Rhodothermales bacterium
GCTGGTCGGCTTCGTGCACGGCGTGATGAACACCGACAACACGTCCATCGCGGGCGAGACCATAGACTACGGCCCGTGCGCCTTCCTCGACGCATACGACCCCCACGCAGTCTTCAGTTCAATCGACCGCAACGGGCGCTACGCTTACGACCGACAGCCCGCAATCGGAAAGTGGAACGTAACTCGCCTGGCCGAATGCCTGCTGCCGCTGCTCTCGGACGACACAGAGACCGCCGTCACCCAGGCTCAGGATGCGCTGGCGAGCTATGACGAGGCCTTTGAGCGCGCCTACCGAACTGGCCTGAGCGCCAAGCTCGGCCTGCTCACGCCACGCGGCGGCGACGACGAGCTAGCAAACGACCTGCTCGCGCTCATGGCGGATAGCCGCGCCGACTTCACGCTCACCTTCCGCCGCCTGAGCGAGTCTGTACACGGTGCCACCCAAGACGCAGGCGACACGAGTCACCTCTTCGCCGATCCCTCGGCTTTCCTCGCCTGGCACGAGCGGTGGCGCTCCCGCATTGCCGAGGAGCCGGGGGGCCTCGCGTCCGTCCACGACCAGATGCTCGCGCGCAACCCACTCTACATCCCGCGCAACCACTTGGTCGAGGCTGCCCTACGCGAGGCCCACGAGGGCGACTTTACCCGCTTTCACCAGCTAGTCGGCATCCTCCAAACCCCATACGAGTCTCAGCCCGGCAGCGAGTACCTCGCGACACCTCCCGCCGAAAACGAGCGCGTATACAAGACCTTCTGCGGCACCTGATCCGTCACCTTATCACGGCATCGCGCACCGATGTCCCCAGGCTTGCATCCTTAAGCAACGCACCAGCGGCACGTCGTATTCACTCTCCGCAGCTAGCCGCCCCCCTCGTCCACCATGCGTGCAAAGTCGGTCGAGGTATGTTGTGTCTTGCCCAGCTTGCCGCCTGATCACACAAAATGTGGAAGAGCCACAGAATGGGGGGCAACTCCAGACGCCTTTGCCGCCGATGGGCACAGTTTCCGGCAAGGGTACATAGTTTACCGGCAGATCCACGCTTGATCCTATGACCGACCTGCAGCGCGCCAAACTGACCCACTACTTCCGCCTCATCGACGTAGACGGCGATGGCTACGTCACCGCGAGCGACTGGGCGGAAGTGGCACGCAACCTCGCTTCGCTACGCGGTCTTAAGCAGTACACACCGGAATACGATGCCATCGTCGCGGTGATGGGGACAATCTGGGGCCGTCTCGTGCGGCGCATTGCCCATCCGCACCGCGCCTCGCTTGAGGAATGGCTGGCCCATGAGGAAGCCAATGCGGTCAGCTGCTCAGAGGAGGAGTATGAGAGCTACGTAAACACGATTACGCGGGGCGTCTTTAGAATGCTCGCGGGCGAAAGCAGACGGATGACCTTCGATGAGTATATGGATCTGGTGGTGAGCTTCTGGGTGCCACCGCAGCAGGCCATCGAGGCGTTCCGTCGGATGGACACCGACAGCAGCGGGTACTTGGAGGAGACCGAATTTGTCGACCGGGTGCACGAGTTTCACCGTAGCGACGACCCCGAAGCGCCTGGCAACTGGCTTTTCGGCTACTGGGGACCCGATGCGCTGGTCCGGGCGCGTCGCAAGGCGCCGAGTAAGTCCGATGCCGTCGCGTAGCGTGCTGCCGGGTCGTTCTCCATCGCGCGATCCCAGATCGGCGAGAGCTGACGGCGCAGTTCACTAGTCAGGTCTGAAGTATTCTGAAGCAGCACGCGGCCGAGCAGGCCGAGCGAGTAGACGTCGGCTTCGGGACCCAAGCGGCGGTCGGCGGTGCACACCTCAGGAGCCGAATAGATGGGCGTATGGGCGCCTTCGCACGGTTGGTTCGAAAACAGAAACGAATCGCCTCCGGCGCCGGCAGCGATGCGTGGACGAAGCACCTTAGCAATGCCGAAGTCGATAATTTTGACCACTCCGCTGTCGGAGACGATCACGTTCGAAGGTTTCAGGTCGCAGTGAACGACCCGCTGTGCATGGGCGTGGGCGACGGCCGCACAGGCCTGTTCGAACAAATCCAGGCGAGCCGCGGCTCCAAGGGCTAGGTGACGGGCGTGGTCGATTAGATGGCGCCCCTCCACATATTCCATCGCAAAAAAAGGCCATCCCTCGCGCGACGACCCCGCGTCGAGAAACGCGGCGATTCCCGGGTGTCCAAGCGTTGCCAGGATGATGCGCTCGCGCCGGAAGCGACGCTCGGCCTCTTCGTCGAACAGGTCACTGCGCAGCAGCTTGAGCCCGACGGGCGGCTCGCCAGGGCGAATTACCGACTCGGCCAGGTACACGCCGCCCATGCCGCCCTGGCCCAGCGGGCGTACCAGCCGGTAGGTACCGACGCGCTCAGGCATAAGGTTGAGGGGCGCGCTGCTTTCGGCCGAATCGCTCAACGCGCGCACCACCTCCACGGACAGGAGCAGATCGGAATCGGATGGAGAGGCAGGCAGCGAGTCAATCGCGTCCTGGATCAGGGCGCGGTAGGCAGGCGGACAGTGGGCGTCCAGAAACGCCGCTCGGTCGGCTGGCGGGGTATCGTATGCGGCCACGAGCCAACGTTCGACACGTGTCCATTCTGCTAGCGAGAAGGAAGAGGCGCTCATAGTGGGGCGTGTTCGACAGGCGTGATCTGGCCAGCAAGAAACGCTTGTAGGAAAGCGCGGGCGCGCACCCAGGCTCGTTCGGCCGAGCGTTTGGAGTATCCCAGCTCGTTGGCAGCCTCGTCCATGGTCAGGCCTGTAAAAAACCGAAGCTCTACGAGCCGGCTCAGCCGCGGGTCGTGCCCGTCCAGCGCTCGCAGGGCTTCCTCAAGCGCAAGCAGGTGCTGCGGATCGCCCTCGCCCTGCATCATCTGGTCGAGTTGTACCGGCTCGACCGGTTTGACGTACTCGCAGCGTAACCGGTAGCGGCGAGCGTAGTCGACGAGCAGCCGGCGCATAGCGAGGCTGGCGAGAGCCACGAAGTGCCTACGGTCGGCGATGGTGAGTTGCGAAGGAGCTGCCAGTCGGAGATAGGCCTCGTGCACGAGCGATGTTGTGGAGAGCGTATGGCTCTCTCGGTCGTAGCGGAGAAACCGACTCGCCGAGCGCCGCAGCTCGGTGTAGAGCTCGTCTACCAGGCGACCCCGAGCCGTTCGGTCTCCCATAGCGGACGCCGTGACCCAAGCCGTGGTCTCTTCGGCGGTGGGCAGCGCGTCGTCGGGGATTTCAGGCACGGGTAGAATCGTGAGTGGGGCCCACTAAGATATCCCGTAAATGAACCTACGAGAATTAGTTGAGAGTCGATTGGCGGATTGTTACGGGCCTGTTTGCTTAGAGAGATAGAGCCCTATTCTGCCTCCGCACTCCTATGCGCACTTCGTTACGCGCCCTCCTCGCATCCGCCTTGCTGGTCGGGCTTACCGCCTCAACCGCATGGGCACAACCGGGACAGGTACTCAGACTGGACGGCGCCGATGACTACGTCTCGTTCGCCTCCCATCCAGCCTTCGACCTGAGCGGGGACTTCACGCTGGAAGCGTGGGTCTATCCTACAGCGAATCAGCATGCTATGGTGCTCTCGACGGATGACGGGACGGCGGGGGCCTACTCCCTGCGGGTGCTCGAGAACGGCCGCCTCAACTTCGACGTGCGCGATTCGGGAGCTGTGACGTCTGGCGAGGGCGTGGTTCCGCTCAATGCGTGGAGCCACATCGCAGCCGTTCACGACGCGGCATCGGACTCCACCTGGCTCTACCTCGACGGGCACCGGGTAACGGCGCTTCTGGGGCATACGCCATCGGCATCAGGGCAACCGAT
>CAXBBB010000337.1:0-3800 GCA_963973615.1 uncultured Rhodothermales bacterium
TGCGCTCAGGCCAGGGGATGCGTTCGCGAAGAGGTCACTGGAGAGGGTCGTGGCCGAGGCGGCACCGGGGCGCTTTAGCCCCACGAGCTTGGCCAAGATCGCACGGATGACGGGGTCATCCTGGACGCAGTCGGGGCACTTGGAGGGGCGCGCCAAGAAGGTCAGGACGCGGCCTGAGGTGACGCCTGCGACAGCGGCCTACGCCTTGGCGCTGGGGTTCCTAACGGGGGCGCCGGGAGGGAGATCGCTCGATACCTTCTGGACGAGGGTGCTTGACACCCCGGCCGACCGATTGCACGATCTCGTGCAGGAGGCGTCTCGGCGCGGGCTCCTCACCTACCGTAATGCCGGCGGGATCGTGGACGTCGCGTTCGACGCCGTCCTAACCATAGATGAGTTGGAGCGAGTTCATGAGCAAGCTTGACCGCCTCGTCGCGGAGTTTGAGGCTGTCGCGGCCCGGCCGTGGAGCACGACGCTCGCAGGACCACAGCGGGTGTGGATGGTGGTCTACGATGAGGCCGATGAGCGCCGGCTCCGCGTACGCTTAGACGAGTTCGGACATGCCGCTCAGAGTGCAGGACACCCCATCCGGTGGTGCGACCTGACAGGCGCGTTTGCCGAGTGGATGGCGGCGCACGACATGCGGGATGAGTACTTCGAGTACCCCGAGGACCTCCTCGTGGACAAGGGGCCACTAAAGGGGTTCCTTGCGTTCGCGGCCGACCGAGTGCGGCGCGTGCTTGCTGAGACTGGCGACGACGAGCTAGTAGGCATAACCGGGGTAGGAGCGGCTTTCGGTCTGGTCCGAGTTTCCGAAATCGTAGAGGCCGTGCATGAAGACATCCGGGGCCGGCTCGTGGTGTTCTTTCCGGGGACCCGGAGTGGAAACACGTACCGGCTCCTCGACGCCCGGGACGGCTGGAACTACCTAGCCTTGCCGATCCCTGCGTAGCTCTCGCTAGCGCCTTACAACCAGGGCGTCCCTGGCTGACTTCAATCACCCTTCAATCCAGAGGCACTTTCCGACCATGCTCAACGCACAGATATACAAGCACCCCCCGCAGGAGTTTAAGCTTCGCAACAACGGCGTCGCGAAGGTCGGCGACGGGCGGACGGAAGAAGAGCTCCGCACGCTCCGCTACGAGCTCGAGACCTTCGTGTGCGAGGGACAGTATGAGGCGGGCCTCCGTCGCATCCTGCAGACGTTCCTCACGAACATGGGGGATGCGGAGCAGCCGGCGGCATGGGTGAGCGGGTTCTTCGGAAGCGGAAAGAGCCACCTCGTGAAAGTGCTCCGGTACCTCTGGGTGGATTTCGCGTTCTCAGATGGTGCGACAGCGCGCGGGCTGTCAGATGGCGCGCTCTCGGCAGAGGTCAAGGACTCGCTTCGGGAGCTAAGCACGGTCGGTAAGCGGCACGGAGGCCTGCACGCCGCTTCGGGGACGCTCGGCGCTGGAGCTGGCGATAGCGTGCGCCTCGCGCTGCTGGCGATTGTGTTTCGATCCGTGGATTTGCCAGAGAGCTACTCGCGCGCCCGGTTCGTGATGCGGCTTCGCCACGAGGGTCTCCTCGACGCCGTGCAGGCGCACGTGAAAGCGGACGAGGGCGACTTCGCGTACGAGTTGGAGAACCTCCGGGCTTCGTCGCGGATGGCGCGGGCCTTACAGGCGGCGGGGGCCGAGTGGGGCTCCGATGCGAAAGAGATACGGGCGGCGATCCGGGCCGAATACACCGAGGTGGACGACGTGTCGAACGCGGATATGCTCAAGGCCATCCGGGAAGCGCTCGCGCTTGCGACCGAAGAGGCCACACCGGAGAACCTCCCCTGCACGCTCCTCGCGATCGACGAGGTACAGCAATACATCGGCGGTGACGTGCAGCGAGCGATGGCCGTACAGGAGGCGGTCGAGACATGCTGCCGCGGCCTCGACGGACGAGCGCTGGTGGTCGCCACAGGGCAGAACGCCCTCGTGGAGACGCCGCTGCTGAGCAAGCTGACAGGGCGGTTCCAGGTGAAGGTGATGCTCTCTGACGCCGACGTCGAGTCGGTGACGCGGCAGACGGTCTTGGCGAAGACGAACGCGGCGGTGCCTATGGTCGAAGGCACGCTTAAGGCCACGCGCGGCGAGATCGACCGCCACCTTCAGGGCACGACGCTGAAGCCGAAGCCGGAGGATCAGGCCGTTGAGGTGGCCGACTACCCCGTCCTCCCGACGCGGCGGCGGTTCTGGGAGCGCGTGCTCCAAAGCACGGATACCTCCGGGACGGACAGCCAACTCCGCAACCAGCTCCAGGTCGTCGACGAGGCCGTGAAGGCGACGGCTGACGCCCCCCTCGGTACTATCGTCGGCGGCGACTTTGTCTACAAGCGGGAGTCGCTCCTACAGTCCGGCGAGCTTCCTGCCGAGATCGACACGCGGATTGAGCGGCTCCGCAGCGAGGGGAAACGAGGCGAGCGCGATCCCCTCGACGCCCGGCTCTGCACACTCGCGTGGCTCATCGGGAAACTCCCGCGCGAGAGCGGGGCAGACACCGGACTCCGCGCGACGCCAGAGGCGATGGCTGACCTCCTGGTGGAGGACCTCACGGTGAGCAGCGCCGCCCTCCGTGGGCGCGTCGAGGAACGCCTGAAGACGCTGGAGGAGGCGGGCGACCTCATGCGCGTCAACGATGAGTATCGGATCCAGACAACGCAGAGCGCGGAGTGGGACCAGGCGTTTCGCAGCAAGCGGGCCGCCCTCCTCAACGACGCGCCCGTTCTCGCCGCCGAGCGCGACGACGCACTCCGGACGCGGGCGCTAAAGGACTTGGAGCCGCTCCGGAAGGTGAAGCATGGAGCGAGCAACATGCCACGTCCGCTCGCTGCGGTGTACGGCGGTCAGGCGCCGACGCCGGACGGCAACGGCGTGCCTGTATGGATTCGATCGGGGTGGGACGTCAGTTCCGAGGCGGTTCAAGCCGACGCGCGCGAGGCTGGGCTGGACAGCCCGCACGTGCTCATCTACCTTCCGAAGCGGAGCGACGACGCATTGAAAGGCGCACTCGCCACAGCCAAGGCGGCCGAGGACACGCTTCACACAAAGGGGGTCCCGACGGAGAATGAGGGGCGCGACGCCCGTAAAGCTATAGAGACACGGTTAGAGGGGGCGAAGCGCGACGTGAAGCTCGCACTCGACGACGTGTTGCGTGGGGCTCAGGTGGTCCTCGCGGGAGGCTCGGAGGTCGGCGGCGACACGCTCGGGAAGGCCGTCGAGGCCGCGGCTCATGACGCGCTTCAGCGGCTGTTTCCCGACTTCGACGTAGCCGACGACCTCCGCTGGAGCAAGACCTTCGAGCAAGCGAAGCGGGGCGCGACGGCGGCGTTGGAGGCCGTGGACTACAAAGGGAAGCCGGAGGACAACGCGGTGTGCGCGGCGGTCTTGGGCTATGTCGGGGCAGGCAAGAAGGGGGCCGAGGTGCGGTCGCTCTTCGAGGCTGCCCCGTACGGGTGGCCACCGGACGCGATCAACGGCGCCCTGGCCGTGCTCACGCTCCACGGGCAACTCCGCGCCTCTCGCGACGGGCAACCGGTTGAGGCGAAAGACCTCGACCCGCGCGGGATCACTCAGGTCCGGTTTCAGGTCGAAGACGTCGTCCTGACGTTCCCGGAGCGACTCGCCGTCGCCGGGCTGATCCAGAACGCCGACAAATCGATCGGGGCGAAGCCGAACGAGGTGCACCTCCACGTCGGCGATTTCCTGCGCGCAATGCGGGCGATGGCCGACCGGGCGGGCGGCGATGCCCCGCTACCTCCCGTCCC
>CAXBBB010000338.1:0-3785 GCA_963973615.1 uncultured Rhodothermales bacterium
GGCGTACAGTTGCGGGTACAGTTCGGGTTGGCCGACGGGCGGCGTCCGATTCCCTTTTAATCTGCCGAAGCAGAACAAGCAGCGCGATAGCAAAGAACGGTTGGTGACGCCAAGGTACGCGCGCGCTCTGGGAGAGCTTGCAGCAGAGATGGTGAAATGCTCCCTGCTCTGACCTCGATCTTCGTCACCCTCGCTCCGCGATCACCAAGCAGGCTGAACCCGAAGGTCCAACAAATTGGCGCCGTAGGGACGACTGGTCGCGTGTTGTACTGCTGAATCCTTCTCTGGCTGGGGAGCCAGTCGTGGGCTCCTGCCTTCGCAGGACGGACGATGCGGAGGTCGGCGCGACGGCCGGTCGTTGTGGCGTGCGGGCGCGGCGGGTGTACGGCGCCAGCGTCATGCCGCCATCGCGAGTTCGTGCTGGTTGAGCCGCGCGCGGATTTTGAGCAGCGATTTGCCCAGGATTTGCGAGATGCGCGCTTCGGTCAGGTTGTACAACCCGGCGATTTCGCGCAGCGTCAGGTCCTCGTAGTAGTAGAGGGCCAGCATGTGCTGCTCGCGCTCGGACTGCTCGTTGATGATGGTCTGGATGTAGGCAACGAGCGAGTCTTGCTCGATCTGGGCGAACGCTTCGTCGGCGTCTTCGCTCGGTAGCGTCTCGTAGAGTTCCGTATCCGAGTTGTCGTAGATGGTGCTATGAATCGACAGCGCAAAGCGGCGTTGGGCGCGGTTGAGGGTGTCGCGATACTCGTCGACCGTGATACCGATAAAGTCGGCAACGTCCTCCTCTTCGGGCTCTTGTCCCATCGTCTGGCGCAGCGTTTCGTAGGCATGCTGGACCTCGCCGAAGCGCCGCCGCTGATCGCGCGAGAGCGGGTCGATGGTGCGTAGGTAGTCGATCAGCGAGCCTCTGATGCGGCTGTAGGCGAACGATGCAAATGGGGTGCCGCGTGACGGATCGTACTGATCGAGCGCCTGGAGCAGGCCGATCAGTCCGGCGCTTTCCAGGTCCTCGCGCGAGGCGAGCGGGTGGTTGGGCACGCTGGTCCGGCCAACGACCGAGCGGACGAGGTGGACACCCGACATGACGACCGTCGCACGGCGTTGTTCATCGGGAGCGCTGGCGTAAGCCTCGGCAAGTTCCTGGAGGGAGGGTTCCATGATGCTGTTCGGTAGGGGGGGTAGTGCTGACGCTATCGGCAGAGGCACCCTAGACTTAAGCGGTGCGCTCTATCACTTATCCACATCGACTCGATCGCTGGTATCTTTGGCCATGCCCATCCGAATCCCTCGCATCATCGCCGCCGCCGGATTCGGCCTGGTCACCGGGCTGATCGTCGTCCTCCGATTTGATTTTCCAATCGCGTGGGCCTTGGTCGGAGGGGTCGTCGCTGGCTTGCCTATGTACCTGAGCGAACGTCGACGTGCCGCCCGCGCGTATCTACCCCTCGCCCGCAATCACCGCGATTGGCTCACGGTCAACGTGCCGTTCTACAACCGCCTGACGGCCGATGGAAAGCGGCGTTTTGAGGCGCGCGTGCGCCGTTTTCTGGACGAGCACCGCTTCGAAGGCGTCGCCGATCAGCCGGTGACGGATGCGCTCCGAGTCGCCGTCGCCGCCGGAGAGGCCACGCTGCTCCACGCGCGCCCTGACTTCCGGATCTCGAACCGCCACACCGTCTTGTTCTACTCGGACGCCTTCGACGAAGGCTACGACGACACGCCCGGCGGCCAGTTCGACGGTATGGCGCATCAACAAGCCGCCGTGCTGTTCACCGCGCCCTCCGTCGAAAGGGCGTGGCCTAGCGAGGATGGACACAACGTGGTGCTGCACGAACTGGCACACCTGCTCGACTTCGACAACGGTATGGCCGAGGGATCGCCGTCTCTGGTCGCGCCTGAGAGCCACGACGCGTGGGTGGCGCTGGTGCGCAAGGAGATTCAGAAAGTCAAAGTGGGCCGGAGCATCCTGCGCAGCTATGCAGGCACCAACGAAGCCGAGTTCTTCGCCTGCGCGCCCGAGTTCTTCTTCGAGCGCCCCGAGCCGCTTTCGCTCCGCCACCCCGAACTCTTCGACGCGATGCGTGCACTCTACAACCTCGATCCGCGCGAGCCTGACGCACCGCTCGCGCTCGTCTGAGCCCGCTGGAACGAACGCCCGAGCACTGAACGTTTCTATATCATGTCGCAACGCACCCGCACTATCGAACGCATCGTTCACGTCGCTAATAGCTTCGAGGAGGCCGACGCGTGGGACCGTGAGCAGCAGGCGCAGATGACGCCCGAGGAGCGGCAGGCGGCTGCCCGAGAACTCAAACGCCGCGTCTTCCCCACCGACGCTCCCGACACGGGCGATGATCGGCCCGTCGCACTTCTCTCAGGCACGAAGGGCTTCATCCGCCTGCCCCATTGGCACGACGTGCGCTATCGCATCGTCGGCGACGAGGCTGTCACCTACTATCTTGCTGTATTTCCGACTACCTGCTGCCGTGCATTCGAAGATCGTCGTCGCTCTCCTGCTCGTCATGTCGATGGGGTGCGACACCTACCCGTGCGGCGCGTCTCTGGGCACGTCGGCCTATCCCGAATTCGTTCCGGTGCGCCCTGTATCTGTCGTCAATCTGGCGGTGGGCGATTCGAACGCCGTCGACGTACGCTCGTTCTGGGATAGGCGTCCCGAACCGCGAGAGTCATGCAAAGCGTATGGCGCGTCCGTTCCGACGGTCGAGTGGGCCAGCGCGTCGAATGATGCCGTCGAGGTGCGCGCCGAGGGGTTTGTCGTGCAGATCAAAGCGCTCGGTGGTGCGCAGAACGCCCGTGTGCAGGTGGCGAGTAAGAACCTGCACTTCGGGACTGCTAAAGACACCTACGCGCTTTCCGACTCGGTCGAGTTCGACGTACGCATCGGCGAAACGATACCCGACCCGTCGCTCCCGACAGGCGTGCTTTCCGAGCAGGCGTACGCCCTTCGCGGCGTTCGAGTCGTCGCCGATACGACCGATGCAAACGCCGCCTTCTTGGTGGGTGAAACGTCTTGGCAGAGTCGCACAGACGACTTCCCTCGTCTCGCCTGGATCAAGTCGGGACGGGAACGGTGTTGTCCTCCGGCCTACGAACTCGTTGAAGCCTACGTGTCGGATCGGTTGCCGCTCGACGTTCCTGCTAGCGACGAGGTGTCCGGCTACGTGCGCACCGGTGATGGAGTCCCGGGTGGAGCAGGGCTGGTTTACCGGGTAAAGGTCTCTGCTGCCGGATCATCGGCGAAGCGCTGAGCGGATCGCAGGCCGTGTGTTATCTACTCGCTCATCCGTGTCTCTTCGTTCGTCGCCGGGCGCAGGTGGATGGCGGTTCCTCCGCCGGGAGCGAGGCGCAGGTCCATCACGTCGCCCATGCGGACGATGCGGCTCTCCTGAGTCAAGGCGTGCGGATTGGCCTGCCAGTCGGCGGTGTCGGCGTCGCGCCAGATTTGGGCTAGGTAGGGCGTGTCGGCGTCGAGGAAGTCGAGGTGGAGGGGGAGGACGCGTCCGGTTTCATCGGTAATGCTGCCGACGAACCACTCGCCGGTCCCGCGCTCCTGACGGGCGACCGTGACGTAGTCGCCGATCTGGGCGTGGACGGTGCGCGACTGCTCCCAATCGACGCCGACGGCCTCGATCCAACTCAGCGCGTCTGGACGCTGCTCGTAATGCTCGGGAAGATCGGCGGCCATCTGGAGCGGGCTATAGAGCACGACGTAGAGGGCGAGTTGTTTGGCAATGGTCGTCGGCACTTTGTTGTCGCGTCCC
>CAXBBB010000339.1:0-3752 GCA_963973615.1 uncultured Rhodothermales bacterium
TACGCCAACCTCTTCGACGACGAGGATGGCTACGTCGTCGAGTGGATGGTGCCGCTTGCTAGCTTGTCGGGTGATATCGCCAGCAACAGGTCGCGCCAGGCATTTGCGTTCTACTACGACTGGCCGATGTTTGCACCCGCCGTTGGAAAGACGATCGCGTTCGACGCCGACATCACCGACAAAGACGAGGGCGATCAGGGCCTGAACCGCTACCTCCGCGTCGGCAACCTACCGGCTCTGTTCAACACGCCCGCCAACTTCTCGCGCCGCGCGCTGATCACGGACGGCTCGTTCGCCACATCGACGGCTATCGAAGAAGTCACCTCACTGCCGGTCATGGAAGGCGAAGGGCTGCTGCGTGCCAGCTACCCGAACCCGACGAGCGGCGAAGTCTCGATTCCGTTCGAGATGCCGACGGCTGGAATGGCTCGTCTCGCCGTCTATAACCTGCTCGGCCAGGAAGTAGCCGTTCTGGTCGACGGCTCGCTGCCGCAGGGCGGTAAGGTGTTCCACATGGACGCCAGCCGCCTGCCCGCCGGTGCCTACGTCTACCGCCTCACGACGGATCGGGGAGTGGAAAGCCGCCTGATGACGGTAGTCCGCTAATCCCTCGTCTTCACGCTCCGTGCCGCCGGAAGGGTTTCTACCTTTCCGGCGGCATTGTGTGAGGGTGTGTTGGTGCTTCGCCTTCTGGTCAATCGATTCCTGTCTCAGCGAGGAATGCGGCTCGCTCCGCCTTCCCCTCCGGCACAGACCCGACGCTGGCCTCCATCGCCCCGACGATATTTCCCCGACAGACCGTCTATGACGCGCTTCTTGCTCCTGCTCGCGATTCTCGCCGCGACACCCGCCGCCGCCCAGACGACCGGCAAACTCGCCGGGACGATCACCGACACCTCGGGCGAACCCCTCATTGGCGTCAACGTCCGCATCGACGGTACGTCGCGCGGCGCCATCACCGACATCGACGGCAACTACTTCATGATCGGCGTGCCGGCGGGTACGTACGCACTGATCGCCACCTACGTCGGCTTTCAGACGCAGCGCGTCGAAGGCGTGAGGGTGACGGTCGACCGCACGACGACGGTCGACTTCCGACTGCCCGAAGAAACATTGGGTATCGAAGGCGACGAGGTCATCATTACAGCCGAGCGTGGCCTAGTCGAGAGCGACCGGACCAGTTCGTCGGCCAAAGTCGACGGCGAATCGCTACTCGAACTGCCCGCCGACAACTTCCAGGACGTCGTCGCCTTGCAAGCGGGCGTAACGCGCGGGTTGGACGGCGCCCTGCACATCCGAGGTGGACGCGCGAGCGAGATCAAGTACTACGTCGACGGCGTGGCCGTCAGCAACCCCTTCACCAACGGCTTGTCGTCGCCCGTCGAGAACTCGGCGGTTCAGGAAGTCGAAGTCATCTCGGGCACGTTCAACGCCGAGTACGGACAGGCCAACAGCGGGATCGTCAACATCGTGACCCGCAGCGGAAGCGACGAGTTCAGCGGCACGTTCATCGGATCGGTCGGCGGCTACGTGTCGGACCGTACGAGCGTCTATCCCGACATCGACGAAGCCAGTCTGACCGGCGAGCGCTACGTCGAAGGCTCGATCAGCGGACCCACCGGCATCCCCGATCTCTACTTCTTCGTCAACGGCAAGTACACCGACCTGGACGGCCACCTGTTCGGGCGCGAAGTCTTTCTGCCGACCGACTCGTCCAGCTTCCGAGGCGCGACCGGCGCCGACTGGTTCATCCAGGCCAACGGCGACTCGTCGGCGACGCCGATGAACAGCAGCCAGGCGACGACCGTCTTGGGTAAGCTGAGCTACAACGGCATCCGGGGCGTCCGCCTCGCGCTTTCGGCCACACGCTTCGACAGCGACAGCAAGCCGTACAGCCACACGTTCCGGCTCGTCCCCGGCCAGCGTCCGACGCAGCGTTCGCGCAACAGCAACTACCTGCTGACGATGAACCACCTGCTGACGGATCGCCTGTTCTACGACCTGCGCTTGACGGCCTACACGACCGATTTTCAGCAGTCCGTTTTTGAGGATCCGCTCGATCCGGGCTACTCGGCCAGCTACCGCCCGGCGTCGCAAGAACCGGCCTTCGTGTTTGCGACCGGCGGACTCGACGCCTATTGGACGCAGCGCACCAGCACGACGTACGCGCTGCGCTTCGACGTGACGAATCAGATCAACGACATCAACCTGGTCAAAGCGGGCATCGAGTACCGCCGCAGCGACCTGGACTTCGCCGAGTACCTGCTCGACGTGAACCCCGTCCAATACGGCGATTTGCTGCCGCGCATTCCCGATCAAGACACGCGCCGCAACAACCAGTACGACCGTTCGCCTGTCGAGTTTGCCGCATACGTTCAGGACAAAATCGAGTACAAGGACCTGATCGTCAACGTCGGCCTGCGCTACGACCGGTTCGACGCTAAGGGCTTGGTGCCCAACGACTTCGGTGATCCGCAGAACGTGCTCGAACGCATCAACCCGTACCGCGAGACGAGCGTCAAGAGCCAGTTCAGTCCGCGCGTGGGATTTGCGTTTCCGATTACCGAAACGGGTGTCGTCCACGCCAGCTACGGCCAGTTCTTCCAGATCCCCGAGTTCAACCGACTCTACGAAAACCCCGAGTTCGAAGTCCAGGGCCTGAACCTGACCGGCTACATCGGCAACGCCGACATCGACCCGCAGCGGACGACGCAGTACGAAATCGGCTTGCAGCAGCAGGTCGGCAGCAACTTCGTCGTTGACCTGACGGCCTACTACCGCGACCTGCGCAACCTGATCGGGACCGCGTTCTACTCGACGGCTGTCGGCAGCGACACCTACGGCCGCTACGAAAACGTGGACTTCGGCAACGTGAGGGGCATTACGGCGTCGGTCGGCTACCGCTTTCCCAACCTGAGCGGGAGCGTCAACTACACCTACCAGAGCGCGCGCGGCAACGGATCGGACCCACGCCAGGCGTTCTTCGACCGGCAGAGCGGTAATGCTGCCACACGCGTGCTCATCCCGCTCGACTGGGATCAGCAGCACAACATCTCGGCGGACATGGCGACCAACATCCGAGGCAACGCGCTGAGCTTTATCGGCACGTTCCTGTCGGGCTACCCCTTCACGCCTACCGACGACCGGCGCAACGAGATCACCGAACTGCGCAACCAGGCTCGGTACTCGCCCGAGATTCGGCTCGACGTGCGCCTGAGCCGGATCGTGCACTTCGGTCCGGTGAGGGGCCAGGTATTCGCTGTCGGCGAGAACCTGCTCGACAGCTACCGCCCGGACCGCCTTCCTCAGCTTCCGCAGCGCGAAATCGCCGCCCGCCGCGCCGCCGGTCTGGACCGGGTCAACACCCAGGAGGCGTTCCTGAGCAATCCGGCGCTCCAGCCGCGCCCACGCCAGATCCGGCTGGGCCTCCAGTTCGACTTCTAGGCCGATGCACGCTTTGCCCTCCGACACCACTTTCATCGACCGCCTCTCCATGCAGCACATGCATTCCGCTGCGCCCGTCCGCTCCCAACTGTCATCGCAAGGAGCGAAGCAGCCTGCCCCGGACTCGATCCGGGGACGCGGCGATCTGGCTTCTTCCTCAGCGTCACGGGATTGCCTCGGCCTACGGCCTCGCAATGACAGCGCTGGGGGGCGGAGTTGGCAGTGGGCGACCCTGGCTCTGGCACTCCTGACCCTCTTCGCCATTCCCGCAGCGGCGCAGGAGAACGCGTCGGGCGTGTACATCGACC
>CAXBBB010000340.1:0-3748 GCA_963973615.1 uncultured Rhodothermales bacterium
CCTGCAGGTCCCACACGCCCGTCGCCGGGGTGTAGACGCCACGCGAGGTCGTGTGGCTGACGTAGGTCAGTCCGGTCGGAAGCTTGTCCGTCACTTCGACGACTTCGCCCGCATCGGGTCCTTTGTTTTCGAGCACGATGGTGAACGTCACGTCCGAGCCCTGAACCGGCGTTGCATTGTCGACGGTCTTGGTGACTTCCAAGTCGACGACTTCACAAGACGGGCTGTGCTGGTTGGCTGTAGCCGTCTTGCCGTCGAGGCTCCACGTTTGCGAGCTGGCGAACGTCGTCGAGAAGACCTGCACCTTGCGCCCCTTCTGGAACTGCGTCGGCTGGCCTTCGTCGCCGTTGGCTGCCGTGTCGAAGCGGTTGCGGTTGCCGATCAGGATCGTCTGAGCCGAGCCGGTCGGGTTGTTGTATCCCCAGAAGGCGCGGTAGTGACCGCCTTCGTTGGCGACGCATTCGAGGATCGGGCTGATGCGCTTGACAGCAAAGCCGAAGTCGGCGTCGCGGTAGTTCTCGCCTGCCACGACCGTTTTCGAATCGGGGTTGTTGTTCGTCGTCAGTTCCTTGCCGGCTACGTCGTTGTCATTCTCGTCGACCGTCACGCAATACGCGCCGGGCTGGAGGTTGTCGAACAGGTACTTGCCGCCGTTGGCCGTCGTGGCGTCGGCGACGTAGACGTCGTCGCTCGTGCCGCAGGTGTTGTCCGGACCGGGCGTGTTGAGCGTCACTTTGACGCCGTTGATGCCCGCTTCGCTGTTGTCCTGCGTGCCGTTACGGTTGTCGTCGTTGTAGACCGTATCGCCGATCGATGCCAGCGCCGGAGCGAAGCCGAAGTCGGCGTCGCGGTAGTTCTCACCAGCCGTGACGGTTTTCGAGTCGGGATCGTTGTTCGTCGTCAGGACCTTGCCGGGCACGTCGTCCACGTCGACGCAGTAGGCGCCAGGCGTGAGACCTTCGAACAGGTACTTACCGCCGTTGGCCGTCGTGGCGTCGGCGACGTAGACGTCGTCGCTCGTGCCGCACGTGTTGTCCGAGCCGGGCGTGTTGAGCGTCACTTTGACACCGTTGATGCCCGCTTCGCCGACGTTCTGCGTGCCGTTGCGGTTGGTATCGTTGTAGACCGTATCGCCAATCGTGGCGAAGCAATCGCCGACGCTCGTCGCCGATGCGGCGTTGAGGAAGACGCTGTCGCCGCCATTAGGCGAGGTGACTTTGACCGTCACGCTGGAGACGTTTGCCGGAACGTTGGAGAGCGTCGCGCTCCCCAGGTAGGCTTCGCTGCCGTTGTTCGGGACGGTGACCGTCTGCTGCGTCGTCACGCCACCTGCGGTGACGTCGACGATGACGCTGCGGTTATCGTTCTCGACGTCGGTGAGCGCGTAGTTGACCGTGATGTTGCGCGCGCGGCTGGCCGACGGCAACGAGATCGTCTCGCTGACCATCGACGTGCGGTTGACGAAAATGTCTTTCTCGCTAAACAGACCGGCAGCCTGGTTGCCCGATCCGCCGTTGCGCACGACGTAGAGGTTGAAGGCGCGCGGCGTCTTCTTAGGCGTTCCCTTACCGCCCGTGTTGACCGTCGCCGTCACCTTGTCGATGTTCGTGCCACCGGCCAAACGGACGCGGTAGAAATGGCCACTGCCCGTCGCCGAAGAGGTCGTCGGGGTCGAGATCAGCTTGTACTCGCCGTCGGTTTCGAAGGCGACGCTGCTGGGCTGATCGCCTTTGACTGTAACCTGCGCGATGACGTAGTCGACGTTTGACGGGTTCGGGATGGCGAGCATCGCCGGGTTGTTGGTCGTGCTCGATCCGCTGCCCATGCCCATTCCGTAAAAGTCGATGGACTGGCCGCGGCCGCCATTGGCAGCGCAGTTGAACGCGAAGTTGTCGGTGCTTCCGCCATTGCCGTCCTCAAAGCCCGGAGGCGTCGAAGGCGTGCCGCACGCAGGAGCGCCGTGATCCTTCTTGCTATAGATGTCGGCTTTGAGGAACGTGCCCGAAGCGTGACCGCTCGTCGTCAGTTCGGCTTGTACATCACCTGTATACAGGTCAATCTGGTAGCCACAGGTCTTGGGTGCACCAATCGTGATCGTGTGATGCCCCGCGCTGTAGCGAGCCGTCTTGTTGCGATACAGCACTTGGTCCTCGAACGGACGAATGTCGCCGCTCGGGAGCGTGTACGAACTGAAGCTCAGTTGAACGTTCTGGCAGTACTGCGTCAGTTCGAACGAAGCCGTCGTCGTGCCTGCGTTGCGGTCGGTGACGATGCTCTTGTTCTGGATGTAGCAGGTTGCCGAGCTAGACGACCCAGCGACGGCCATCGGCTGGTTGGGCGTCGACATGGCGGCTTCGTAATTGGAGCCGCGCATTTCGGACGGGACTGCGTTGGTCTGACGCTGCGCAAGCGCCGTCGGGACGACGAGCGCGCAGAGCAGCAGCGCAAGCGCATAGGAGCGCATTGTGGCTAGAGGCATGGGAGAGGAGGAGAAGGGAGAGAAATAGCCCTCGACCTCCAGGCCTCCGTAGGATGGGGCTGAGAGCAGAGGGGCGGTGACGAAGCGATGCTTCCGTGTGGCTGCCCACCCTTCGGACAACATCCGTACCATCAGTGATACACGGCTCCCAAATCGCCCCCCAGACTCCCTGGGAGCCGTTTTTCGATTCCGATATTGAGACAACTCTCCGCTTTTTCTCGCGTCTCATCTCAGGACGAGACGTCCGTGATCCGCCTCGTCTCATTCTGATGTTGCGCCATCGAGATCGCGCAGAAGACACCGTGTCGATTCCAGGCACGACATCGACTCGCCACGGTTGACACCGGAGCGTCGCATCGGGTACCTTTCCTAGTCGGGTTCCACCTCGACACGTCGTCCCCCTCTCCTGCCGCCAACCTCTGTGCCTGCCTCTCTGCCCGAAGACTGGATGCTCTACGCTGCGGCGATCCTGTTTGCGCTCGTCCTTATCGGTAGCATCATCGCAGCAGTCTCGAACCGCCGCTCGTCTCGGCGCAAAGGTCGCTCCGATAGTCCACCGTCTGTTTTGGCAGCAGGAGCACCGGGCGACGGCATCGTCTCGCCAGTACGTCCACGAGGAGCGGTGTCGCACGAAGAGGGTGCCCCTGAAGGCCCGCCACCTCCCATTCCTGGATCGGCTCCGTCTGCGCCGAAGCCCAGCACCCCCGAACCCGACGCGCCGACGCTACAACAACTCACCAAGTCGGTGGCCCGCGTGCGCTCCGAAACGCCGCGAGACCCCGACAGCGTGACACCGGAGCAGGCCGCTTTCGCTGCACGTGCGCACCTGGTCAAGTCGCTGCTGTTCTCGTCGGGCGCACAAACGATCTGCATGCTGCGCCATCAAGACGGACGCTACACCGTCGTTCAAGTCGCCTCGCGCAACGTATTCGCCCACGGCCCCGCGTCGAAACGCTCATTCCTCGACCGGACGGCTTTAGGCCCTGACGAGGCCGGCGAGATTGCCCGCTACCGCGTCGGATCCCAGTTGACACGGAGTGCGCTGCAATACTATAAGGAGGAGTTGGACATCCGCGAGGTCGTCTCGACGCGCTTCCGGCTGGGCGGCGTCGACCACCTGCTGCTCGCCGACACGGTCGACGAAGGCGCGCTCGACGGCGAACGCATCGAACGCCTGCTCCTGTCGACAGCGCACGCTATGGAGATCGCCTCGGGCGACGTCGATGCGTTCGAGCCGCTCCCTCCCGTCGCGAAACCTCTTGCCCCTAC
>CAXBBB010000341.1:0-3746 GCA_963973615.1 uncultured Rhodothermales bacterium
CCACGGACCTTGTGAATCACATCCGTCGCATCCTGGACGAGTCCGATAGCCCGCCTACGCTCGCCATCGTATTCGCCGATCCAGACCATGATTTGGCAGATGCCAATACCCTGCTGAATGAGAGAGGCGTTGCCTTCGTGGGTGCGACTACGAGTGGAGCCGCGGCGGACGGCGTCTTATCGGTGGGTGCCTCGTCCGCTATCTTAATTGATCTACCGCGCGACGCTTTTCGCATGTTCGCGTCTCATCAGGATGAGACGATCGCCGACGCGACTGTCCGTTTGGGAGCCGAAGCGGTCGCGCATTTCGCCGAACCTGTCTTGCTGATCTTTTCCGCTGGATTACGGGAGGGAGGGGATGCTGTTCTCACCTACATCGCGCAGGGTGCAAAGCGTACGCTTCCCGTGTTTGGAGGCATTGCGGGAGCCGACTTCAACCTGCAGCAGAACAGCGTTTTTGCGTCGGGTGTGCGATTGGAGGAAGGGCTCGTTGCGGTCGTGCTGGACGGCAAGCGGGTCGCTCTGGACACCGTCGCATCGTCCGGGTGGGAGCCCGTAGGGATCGAACTAGAGGTGACGAGTTCTGAGGGGACCCTGGTTAAGGAGATCAACGGACAGCCCGTCTTGGACGTCTATCGGTCCTACATGGTGGTTGACGATGTCGAAACCACCATGAGCACAACCGATGCCGGCGTTGGTCGCTACGTGGGGGCGCACCATCCGTTGAGCGTTCGCTTTGGAGGTGCTCCGCCTGTCATGCGTACGCCGGCCTTTATCGACACAGACTCAGGTGGCATCGTCTTTTCGGGAGACATCCCCAAGGGAGCACTCGTCCGTTTTTGCATGCCGCCTTCGTTCGACGTAGTCGAGCGGGTCGTGGCCAGCGGCAAGGCGCTCAGAGAGCGTGCCTCGGACGCTGATGCCGTGTTGATTGTGTCCTGTAAGGCACGTCATACGTCACTAGGGCCGTATGCCGAGGATGAGATCCGGGCGCTGAGTTCGCTCTGGGACGCGCCGCAGATCGGGTTTTTCTCCTATGGAGAGTTTGGTACTGAATTGGCTTCTGATCAGGGCTTTCACAACTCGACGTGTATGCTGATCGCTCTGCGTGTCCTCTAGAAACGGATGTCCGATCCCTTTCTGTCTCTCTCCGAACTGCTGGACTCCGAACTAAGCGGTGCAGCACGTGAGCGGGCGCGCACCCTGCTCGGTCAGGTGCGGCAAGAGAACGAGCGGGCCGTGTTCAGGTCCAAACACGCCGAGTCGCGCAACCAGTTGCTCAATAAATTGCTCGAGCGTGTGTCGGCGGACTATGAGGCGAAAAACGACGAGCTGCGGCAGTCTGTAATCGAGTCCGCGCAGCAGCGATCGGTGCTTGAGGCGGTATTGAATGCGCTTCCGTCGCTGGTCTACCTGATCGGCGTTGACGGAAGCCTCATCGCTCTCAATCATGCCACGCGTGATTTGCTCGGGGTCACCCACGACGAAGAGATCGTTGGCCGTTCTGTCTCATCGCTACTCGACCGGGGCGAAGCGATCTGGGAGTGGGCCCGCGAGATTCTCGATAGTGGCCAATCTGTACTCGAAATGGAGCATGTGCACCTCCTCAATCCCTCCGTTCGGATGTCGACGTCCCGCATGCTGTACCGCGGTCCGTCGGGAGAGGTGGAAGGAGTTCTGTTCGTTTCGCGCGATGTCACAGCGCAGCGGAAGGCGGAAGCAACACTCAAGAGTCAGAAGGCGTCTCTCGAAGAGCAGCGCGTGATGCTCCAGACCATCATCGATGCGATCCCGTCGATGGTGTTTCTCATCGGCGCCGACAAGAGGATCGTGAGTGCCAACCGAACCACGCTTGGAACGACGCATTTCAACGATGCGAGCGAAGTGAACGGGCGCCTTCTGCACGAGGTGATCCCGGATCGAGCCGATCAGGTATGGCAGGATACCCTAGAGGTATTGGAGAGTGGGCAGTCGAGTCTCAATGTGGAGCGTAAGCATCGCAGCGAAGCCGGCCGCACCATGGCGGCGTCGCGCATTCCCTACCGGGGGCCGTCGGGAGAGATCGAAGGGGTGGTGTTCATCACGCGCGACATCACCGAAGAGAAAAACGCGCAGCAGCAACTCATTCGGCAGGCAGCGTCGCTGACTGAACAGGCCGCCTCTCTTGAGTCGCAGCGTGCTCTGTTGCAGACCATTATCGACGCCGTTCCGGCGATGATTTTCCTCATCGACTCGGACCGTACCCTTGTGGCCGCCAACAAAGCCACGCTCCACGTCGGAGGCTTCGAGGATGCCAGCCTGGTCGTCGGGCGCTCCATCGACGAATTGCTCGGCGACAGCGCTCAAATGGTGTGGCAGGACATCTCCCATGTGCTCGAGTCGGGCCGCCCACTTCTCGAGGCCGAGCGGCCGCACGCCGCTGCTGAAGGGCGGCAGGTATCCGTTTCGGCTATCCCTTACCGAGACGCCTCAGGGGACGTCGCAGGTGTCGTATCTGTGGCGCGTGACGTCACAGAAGAGAAAAAAGCGCAGCAGCAACTCGTCCAGCAGGCGGCGTCGCTGGTCGAGCAGACCGCATCTCTCGAATCGCAGCGCGCCCTGCTGCAGACGATCATCGACGCGATCCCCTTCCTCATCTATACGGTAGGGCTGGACCACACGCTTATTTCGGCCAACCAAAGCGCAGCCGATGAGGTAGGACTGGCATCTGTGGAGGAGATGGTCGGGCGTACGCTGGAACAGGTTGCGCCTGAGTATGCCGGGCCGTTGTGGGAGCAGGCGCAGGAAGTTATACAGACGGGCAACCTGATCGTCGAGCGAGAGGCACTGCATATCGTAGATCCGACCCGGACGATGTCGTATTCGCGCATCCCGTTCCGCGGACGGGGCGGACGCACCGACGGCGTCGTGTTTGTCTCGCGTGACATCACCGATCAGAAACGAGCGGAAGCAGCGGTGCGAGAGAACGAGGCGCTCATCCAGTCCATTCTCGACTCCGCCCCAGATTCGGTCGTTACCGTCGACGCCGACGACCGGGTGGTGTTCGCCAACCCTGCCCTGGAACGTACGTTCGGATTCTCGGCCGAAAGGCTCGTCGGGACGATTTTCAGCGAGTCTCTGGTTCCACCGCGCTTTCGAGAGGAGCACCGCGCTAAACTGCGCAACTACGTAGAACGCGGATATATCGGTTCGCTCGGGCGCGTGTTGGAACTCGGAATATGCCACGCCGACGGTCGCGTGATTCCGGTCGAAGTGTCGATCCGCCCGGTCGCTGAGAAGGGGGGGCGCCAGCTATTCGTTATCTACATGTCGGACCTGTCGGAGCAAAAAGAGAACGAAGCCGAACTGGTACGTGCCAAGGAGGCTGCTGAAGCGTCGGCGCGCGCCAAGAGCGAGTTTCTGGCCAATATGAGCCACGAAATCCGCACACCCATGAACGGTGTGATCGGTATGACGACTCTGCTCCAGCATTCCAAACTGGACGCCGACCAGGCCGACTCGGTCGAGACGATCCGCGTCTCCGGTGAGGCACTGCTGACGATCATTAACGACATTCTGGACTTCTCTAAAATCGAGGCAGGCAAACTCGATGTCGAGGACGCCCCGTTCGACGTGCGCAAGATCATCCGCGAAGCCGCCGACCTGATACGGCAGACCGCTGACGAGAAGCGCCTCGCATTGCACCTCAACGTCGACTCTAGCGTGCCGTCGTTTGTGAGCGGCGACGCGACTCGGCTACGGCAGGTG
>CAXBBB010000342.1:0-3746 GCA_963973615.1 uncultured Rhodothermales bacterium
GAGCCGTTGAGATCGACATGGTGCGGTCGGGCGTTACCAGCTTCGTTCCGCTTGGCGGTCCCTCCCATGCCCCATCGACTTCGGGCGACGGACACCGCCGCAGTGTGCCTATGGTCAGCGTCGGCCGTCCGTTTCCCGTTCCATCCCACACGGGGCTCCACAACGTCAGCCAGCCTCGTACCATATCATTCGGCTCCATACCGCAGCGTCGACGCATGACGCCTGGATGATACCCTGATCAGCCGAGCCTATAAACGATATGCTGAGGCTGATCACGCGTCGGAGGAGCGGTTAACTTGCTGCGCACCCATTCGACCTGCCATGCAGCGCCTCCTCCCGATCCTCACCCTACTCACGCTCTCCGCCTGCGCTGGTTTGCCATCGTCCGGCCCGAGGGCAGCGACCGAGAGCGAGCCGACGTGGACGCTCGCCTCGCGCGACGAGGCCCTCGGTACCCGAACCTTCGTCCTCGACTGGGCCGACGAACCCATCGCGTTTCTCGATACGCTTGACATCTACCTGGGCGGGTTCTCGGGACTAGACGTGATGGAAGATGGCTCACTCATCCTACTGACCGACCGAGGTCCCAACGTCGACGCATCGGCTGCAGCAGGTGGCCCGGCCAAGCTGTTCGTCGACCCGCTCTACACGCCACGCCTCGTCAGCGTCGCGTTTCAAGGCGACGACGGGCTGGATGAAAGGGGCTCTGGTACCCTACGCACGCCCGACGACCGCGACGCATCCGGCTTGCCTCCCGCCCCAGACGCCCGTATCGAAACCGAAGCCGCGCTGGGGCCCACGCTATCGGCTCTTCCCTCCGATCCATGGGGCATCGACGCTGAGGGCATCGCGGTCGTGGGTCCTGACCTGTGGATCGCTGACGAGTACCGCCCGTCGCTGTGGCGCGTGAGTAGGGAAGACCGCAACGTCCGCGAGCGCTTCACTCCGACGCCCTCGCATCCGATCGACCGCGCGCTGCCCGATTTGCTCGGCGGACGCGTACCGAACCGAGGCTTCGAAGGCGTCGCCACCGCTACGGGCGAGCCGCTGACTGGACCGAACGATGGATGGTCGGCCCACGTCTACGCCGTTGACGTAACCAATGCCATTTCACTGGAATCGGACCAGCTTCCCGAGCGCTTTCTGTCTGCATGGGGCGCCGAGCGCGCGGGCGTGCCGTTTCTCAACAAGACCCACCTACTCGACCTACGCGAGTTCGGATGGCCCAACGAGCAGCGCAAACCCGAGGGGCTGGCCGTGCTCTCCCGCAACCGACTGGCCGTCCTCTCCGACAACGACTACGGACTGGACGCCCCTGCGATGGACGGGGTCGCCATAGCTACCGGATTGCCGACGCTGCTGATGGTATTCGACCGCGTCGATCTGGGTGTGCGTTAAATCGTCGGCAGATCTTCGCCATAGCGCGCCGACTGATACATCCGCCACCCGCGAAAACCGGCAACCGTTTGGCCTATACCAGCTAGCGTCATCACGATAGCAAAGAAGCCAGGGAGCGAAAATACTCCTAGAACGAGCAGGATTGGTCCAATAACGAGCGACGTTTTGCTTGCCTTGATTGTCTTCTGAACGGACTCAACGATTTTGCCTGCCTCTAACCGCGTCATGCCGTCCTCCTCCATCATCTGATTGCGTACGGCCAGCGGCGGTGTCCCGCTACGTAAACTGGTGGCAACTGAATCGTAGCGTTTGGGCTTCCCAGGAAAATATAGACCGACGAGAGATTCGAACATGGGCGCTAGGAGGAATGTTGAGCGCGCAATCTAACACGCGTCAGGAAGCCACCAATTCAGCGTCGTCCTGGCGGTACTTTTTGAGCTTGTTGCGGATCGTGCGGGCGCAGATGCCGAGCGCTTCGGCGGCCTGCTGCTGGTTGCCGCTCGACTCGCCCAGAGCTTGCTCGATCATCGTCCGCTCGACTTCGGCCAGCGTCATCCGGCTTCCGTCGGACAGGACGCCGATAGGACCGCTGCTCGACGCGGATCCGGCTCCGGGGCCGTCGCTGAAGAAGTTGTTCATCACGTCGCCCGGCTCGACAACTTCGCGGTCGGCGGCGAGGACGACACCTCGGTGGACCATGTTTTCGAGTTGGCGTACGTTGCCGGGCCACTCGAAGGCCTGAAAGCGGGCCAGAAGAGCCGGAGCCATCTCCTTCTCGGGCAGACCGTAGAGATCGGTGTACTTGGCCGAAAAGTGCTCACACAGGCGCGGTACGTCGCTCAGGCGCTCGCGGAGCGGTGGGACGTAGAGCGGAAAGACAGCGAGCCGGTGGTAGAGGTCGGCGCGGAAGATGCCGTCGTCGATGGCATCCTGGAGGTCGCGGTTCGAGGTCGCCACGACGCGCACGTCGACACGCTGCGGTTCGTTCGAGCCGACCTTGGTGAACTCCTGTTCCTGCAGCACACGCAGCAGTTTGGCCTGAATCGGCAAATCGATCTCGGTGATCTCGTCGAGCAGCAGCGTGCCGCCGTCGGCCTGCTCGAACGCGCCGATCATGTCCTCGATGGCACCGGTGAAGGCGCCCTTTCGGTGGCCGAACAGGTGGCTCTCGACCAACTCGCGCGGCAGGTTGGCGCAGTTGAGTGTGACGTAGGGGCCGTCGGCTCGGTCGCTCTCCTGGTGGATCAGGCGCGACAAGATCTCCTTGCCTGTTCCGCTTTCGCCATGCACAAAAACCGGCGCCCGGCTCTGCGCCACGCGCGGCAGCAGCGCTTTGAGTTGCTGAACGGAGGGGTGCTCTCCGATGTACGTCACTTTGCGCGGTTCACCGGGCGACTTGGACTTGCCGACGTTCTGGCGCCGACGCTTTCCCTTGACCGGGACCGCGTCCGGAAGCGACTCGCCCGGCTCCTCAGCCAGTCGCGTCTGGACGCGTTCGAGCAGCACCTGTGTCGAAAAAGGCTTGGCGATATAGTCGACCGCGCCGACGCGCATCGCTCCGACGGCGTGCTGCACATTGGCGTGCGCCGTGATCATGATGACGCGCGTCGTCGGATACGTTTCGCGGATGTGGGCCAGCAACTCGAGCCCGTCCATGTCCGGCATCTTGAAGTCGGTGATGACCAAGTCGAACGTCGTCTCTTTCAAGGCTTCCATCGCATCGAAGGCCGACGCGCATGCTGTCACCTGAATGCCTTCGCGCGTAAACAAGCGATCGATGACGCCGTGCAGCAGGTGTTCGTCGTCGACGTAGAGGATGTGCGGGGCGGATGCGTCAGACATAGCGGCAGGGGTTGGAGACGGGACAACAGCACGCGTGCAAACCGTTTGCCGAGTGGCTGCAGACGCCCTGAACAGGTGATAAGCCGTTCCCTGCGGAAATGTTTTCCCCACGCCGTATCACTATGCCTCTCCTTCCAGAAGGGCATCAGTCGCGCATCCAGCCGCACCAGGGGTGCTAGGTCATTGGAATTGACAGGCGGAAGCACGTGCCGCGCTGGAGGTCCGTCGCGACTGTCGTCAGTGAGCCGCCGTGTGCCTGGGCGATGCGCCGCGCGTAGGGTAAGCCCAGTCCGAGGTGCCGCGCCTTGGTGGTGAAGAAAGGTTGGAAGAGCGGCTCCGAAGGTCCGGCCAGCGCGCCCGCATTCCATACGTCGAAGCAGAGTCCTCCACCGTCCGCGTCAGGATGGACGTGCAGCAGGACCGTTTCGCGGCACGCTTCGAGCGCGTTTCGGACGACCGACAGCAGCGCCCGGAGCAGCAAATCCTCATCGGCCTCGAACGTACCC
>CAXBBB010000343.1:0-3736 GCA_963973615.1 uncultured Rhodothermales bacterium
GGCTCAAAGCGTCACAGAAGACTCGGTAGAGCGGCTCGGCATGTTCAGGTCGAGCGGCGTGGACGTAGGAAGGACGATTGCCTTTGTGCGTATCGGCGTAGAGCGTGAACTGGCTGACGACGAGCGCTTCGCCGCCGATTTCGAGCAGCGAAGCATGCGACGGGCGTTGGTCGGGCGCTGCCGGGTCCGGAAACAGACGCAGTTTGGCGACCTTTTTCGCGAGCCACAGCGCTTCGGTCTCGCTATCTCCATCGCGGACACCGAGCAAAATCAGGACGCCGCGCGCGATCTGGCCGACAGTCTCTCCGTCCACGTCGACGTGGGCGTGATGGGCACGTTGAACGAGAGCAATCATCGATTGACGAGGTGTTTGCGGGCGAAGGCTTCGAACGCATCGAGCGCCTTTCCCCTATGGCTGATGGCGTTCTTGCGCTCGGTCGACATCTGGGCGAGGGTTTCGGCCTCGCCGTCAGGGACGAAGAGAACGTCATAGCCGAACCCACCGTCGCCACTCGGAGCAGTCGTGATGAAGCCTTCGCAGACGCCGTCGAAGGTTCGCGTTTCTTTTCTGGGGACAGCAAAGGCAAGCGAGGTACGGAAGCGTGCGGTGCGATTCGTTAGGTCGCCAAGTTCTCGGAGCAACAGCGCGCGGTTGTCAGCGGGATTACAGGCAGGTCCGGCGTAGCGGGCGGAGTGGACGCCGGGACGCCCGTCGAGGGCGTCGACTTCCAACCCGGTGTCGTCGGCTAAACAGGGCGATCCGGTATGGCGAGCCAGGCTCTCGGCTTTGAGGCGTGCGTTTCCGGCCAGAGTCGACTCGGTCTCGTCGACCGAGGGTGCATCGGCGGGTGGCGGCTGCACATCGAGACCGAGCGGCTCGAGTCGGGCGGCGAGTTCACGCAGTTTGCCGGGGTTGCCGGTGGCGAGGTAGAGAGTCACTCAGCGAAAGAGTTGGTTTGCTGAAAGCTACGCTCCCCTGCTCACCGAGTATTGGGCGAACTCGACACGGAAGCCGCCGTTTGCACCACGCACCTGACCGCACCTTACATGTCCGCCAACGCCGACACTCCGTTCGATCCCATCGAAACTGCCATCGAAGCCATCCGCAATGGCGGGATCGCCATCGTCGTCGATGACGAGGATAGGGAAAACGAAGGCGACTTCATTGCGGCTGCCGACGCGGTCACACCCGAGATGGTCAACTTCATGGCGACCCAGGGACGCGGCCTGATCTGCGTCCCACTCGAGCGCGAACGAGCGATGGAGTTGGACCTGCCGATGATGGTCCCGACCAACTCGTCGGTTCACGAGACCGCCTTCACGATCAGCGTCGACCTGCTTAGTGGTACCACGACGGGCATCTCTGCTAGCGACCGCGCCGCTACCATCCGCGCTCTGGCCCATCCTGCGACTCGTCCCGTCGAACTGGGTCGCCCCGGCCACATCTTCCCGCTTCGGGCCCACGCAGGGGGCGTCCTTCGCCGTGCCGGGCATACCGAAGCCGCCGTCGACCTGGCGCGGTTGGCAGGACGAAAACCGGTCGGCGTCATCGTTGAAATCCTGAACGACGACGGGACAATGGCGCGTGTGCCCGACCTGACCGTGATGGCGCGCAAGCACAACCTGCCGCTCGTCACGATCAAAGACCTGATCGCCTACCGGATGCGCCACGAGTCGCTGGTCGACCAAGTCGTCTCGGTCGATATGCCGACGCAATACGGGCGCTTCACCTTAACGGCGTTCGAGGAGCGGCTAACGGGCGAAGTTCACCTCGCTATGACCAAGGGGGAGTGGAACGAAGAAACGCCGGTCCTGACGCGCGTCCACTCGTCGTGCGTGACAGGCGACATTTTCGGCTCGCAGCGCTGCGACTGCGGCGACCAACTTGCCTCGGCGCTGGCACAGGTAGAGACGGCCGGTCAGGGAGTCGTGCTCTATATGCAACAGGAAGGACGGGGGATCGGACTGGTCAACAAGCTGCGTGCCTACAAATTGCAGGAAGAGGGCATGGACACGGTCGAGGCCAACGAAGCACTCGGCTTCGGAACGGACCTGCGCGACTACGGCATCGGCTGCCAGATTCTGCGCGCACTGGGCGTGCGCAAGATGCGACTGATGACAAACAATCCTACTAAACGAGTCGGCTTGAGCGGCTATGGACTCGAAATCACCGACCGCGTCCCTCTTCAGGCAACGCCGGGCGAGCACAATGCGCGCTACCTCCAGACCAAGCGCGACCGCATGGGCCACGATCTCGACCTGGGCGCACT
Source organism: uncultured Rhodothermales bacterium (assembly GCA_963973615.1). Lineage (GTDB taxonomy): Bacteria > Bacteroidota > Rhodothermia > Rhodothermales > BA12 > CAXBBB01. The sequence goes on from CAXBBB010000343.1 coordinate 2,271, forward strand.
GCTGACCGGGCATGACCGCGACGTACTGCAATCCGTAGCTGACGAAGGAGACGGGGCAGGCTAGTCTCCACCTAGACCAAGACGTCCTGCGCTACGCACCCAAGCTTCCTGCCAGCACAACGCTCAGGCGAACGGAGCGATGCTGGCCTCCGCTCGTCCGACGACGATTGCGTTAGGATTCGTCGGCAAAACGACGCGGAACGTAGCGCCCTCATCTGGCTCGCTCGTCGCTGAAATAGTGCCACCGTGACGCTCTACGATGCGACGGCAGATAGCGAGGCCGATGCCCGTGCCTTCGTAGGCGTTGCGCCCGTGCAGGCGCTGAAACGGGGCGAAGATGCGGTTGGCGAATTGCTGTTTGAAACCGACGCCGTTGTCGGTCACCTCGATTATGATGCACGATACGTGCTCAGCCTCTCCCGCTCGGATTCGGACCGTTACACGGGGTGGCACGTCGGGGCGGTTGAACTTGAGCGCATTGCCCGCGAGGTTAAGCAGTAACTGATAGAGCTGTGTCGAGTCTGCCGTCAGAGGCGGTAAATCCTCCGGCATGTCGAGCACGAGTGTACCCTCCGTCTCTTCAATTCGGATCGACAGATCGCCAGCGACGCGATCGAAGATCTTGCGCAGGTCGACGAGTACGAACGGTCGCCCTTGCGAGGTGATGCGCGAGTAATCGAGCAGATCGCTGATCAGGTCGTTCATGCGCGAGGCCGCATCGCGCATTCGGTCGATGTAGTAGGTCGCGTCGGCGTCGAGTTGGCTGCCGTATTCGTCGGTGAGCAGGCCGCCGAACGCGCGGATCTTACGCAGCGGCTCTTGCAAGTCGTGTGAGGCGACGAAGGCAAAGTCAGCCAGTTCGCGGTTGCGGGATTCGAGCGCCTTGTTTGCCGCATCAAGCTGCGACGTGCGCTCGTCGACGCGCGTTTCGAGTGTCTCGTTGACCTGCTCCATCTCAGCGTTGGCCTGACTCAACGCACGCTCGTTTTCCTTACGCTGAGAGATGTCGACGACGGCTCCGGCGAGGTGTGTGGGTACCCCCTTTTCGTCGAACTGCGCCTGACCCCGACTGAGTACCCAGATGTACGATCCATCGGCTGTTCGCAGTCGGTATTCAGCCAGCAGTTGCGGCGTTTCTCGCGACAGATGACGTTCGACTTGCCGTGTCAGCTCGCCTATATCGTCGGGGTGGGTCCGGTTGCTCAGGGCATCGAAGGTGGCCGGAAACGCGTCCGGCTCGTAGCCCAACATCTCGTAGAAGCGCGGCGACAGGTACGTTGTGTCGCTCTGGATGTCCCAGTAATAGATGCCGTCGCTGGTGCCGCGTACGGCCTGCTCGAATCGCTCCTCGGTTTTTGGGGCGCGTTGAGCGGCGGCGTGCTGATCGGTTACGTCGTGCAGGTAGACCGACAGGCCGGTTTCATAGGGAAACAGGTTGACGTCAAGCATACGCCCGCGCCACTCGT
>CAXBBB010000344.1:0-3734 GCA_963973615.1 uncultured Rhodothermales bacterium
CAGACGGATTCCACCTCTGCTTTCTTGGATCGCCTGTTCGACGGGCCTGAGTTCACCAACGCGTTCTGGGGCGCTCTGGTCGTCGACGCTGAAACCGGCGACACGCTCTACGCGCGCAACGCAGGCAAGAGCTTCGTTCCGGCGAGCAACGCCAAGCTCTACACGACGACGGCAGCGCTCGACCTCTTTCCTCCCGACACCCGGCTCGAAACACGCCTCTACGCGCGCGGCCCGATCTCCAACGGCAGGCTCGACGGCGACTTGATCGTACGCGGCGGCGGCGACCCCTCCATCGGTCCTCGCTTCGAGGACAGCAGCTATACGGCAACGTTCGATCAGTGGGCCGATGCCCTCAAATCCAGCGGCATCTCGCTCGTGACCGGCCGCATCATCGGCGACGACGACCTGTTCGACGACGAATGGCTGGGAGCCGGCTGGACGTTCGACGACGCGACCTACTACTACGCCGCTCAGATCGGAGCGCTGACGTATAACGACAATACCATCGATGCGAGCGTGAAGGGCAATCGTCCCGGCCAGCCTGCGACGGTGACCTGGGAGCCGAACAACACGACGTACGTCCAGATGATTAATGAGACGACGTCGACTCCACGCGGCTCGGGCATCGACGAGGGCTACGAGCGGTTGAGAGGAACGAATCGCATCGAGATCACGACCGAAGTGGCGCAGGGCACGACTGAGACCGAAGCGCTGACGGTCGAGAACCCGACGGGCTATTTCGTTCACGTGATGGGCGAGACGTTAAAGCGCAACGGCGTCCGCGTCTGGGGCGATGGTGTCGACATCGACGATCTAGCTGATGAGAAAAAGCCCGACTACGACGACTTGCGCCTGATCGCGACGCACTACTCGCCGCCGATGGACTCATTGATCAGCATCCTCAACAAGCGCTCGCAGAACCTCTATGCCGAGACGATGCTGCGGCTCGTTGGCACCAAGTACGTCGCACCACCGAACATGGACGAAGACGATGCGCTCGACGTGGGATCGGCCAGCGCGGGTGTTTGGGTGGCGCGGCACGGCACCTGGGCGCGCGCCGGAGTCGACACCGCCAACGTGAAGCTGCGCGACGGATCGGGGCTCTCGCGCTACACCGTCATCACGCCCGGCATGACCGTCGCCCTCCTGCGCTACGCCCACTCCCACCCGAGCATGGAATACCGACGCGCGTTCTACGACTCGCTCCCGATCGGTGGCGTCGACGGCACGTTGCGCAGTCGCTTCCGGGGTGAGCCTGCCGAGGGCAACGTCCGCGCCAAAACCGGCACGCTGGGCGGCGCGTCTTCGCTGGCAGGCTACGTCACGACCGCGTCCGGGCGCAGACTCGCCTTCTCGCTGATGTGCAACCACTACACCTCCTCGACGAGCGCCGTCCGCAATGCGCAGGATGCCGCCGTCAACCGTCTGGCCCAACTACGCTAATACCGACACAGATTTGAGTACGCAGATTCGCAGCACGACCGTTCTAGGCGTGCGCCGCAACGGAAAAGTCGCCCTTGGCTCGGATGGGCAGGCGACGATGGGCAACACGGTCATGAAGCACAAGGCGCGCAAAGTGCGTCGGCTGGCCAACGGCAAGATCCTGGCGGGCTTCGCCGGGGCGACCGCCGACGCCTTCACCCTCTTCGAGCGCTTCGAGGAGAAATTGCAGCAGTACAACGGCGACGTGACCCGAGGCGCTGTCGAACTCGCCAAGCTGTGGCGCACCGACCGCTACCTGCGCAAGCTCGAAGCCTTACTCGCCGTCGCCTCCGCTGAGCGATTGCTCTTGATTTCAGGTACGGGCGACGTGATCGAACCCGACGATGACATCCTCGCCATTGGCTCCGGCGGTCCCTACGCTCTGGCAGCCGCACGCGGATTGATCGAAGGCGGATCGGACCTGTCAGCGCGCGACATCGTGGAGAAAGGTCTGACCATCGCAGGTGACATTTGCATTTATACCAATCAGAACCTGACAATTCTCGACCTGGACGAAGAAGCGCCGTAAGCCACTGTCCAGCCTGACCTCTCCTAGAATCTTGTCATCCTGGGCCTGTCGAAAGAACTCGAACGTAGAGTCATCTGCTGATTCGGGGATCCTTCGACTTCTCTGGATGACGTAGGAATGAGTGCGTAGTAGGCCCTTTATATCAGGCGCCTTCTCGCCCCCACTCCACCACACAGACGCCTCGCCGCACGATTTCCCACCGGGCGAGGTGTCACTCATCCACCACACAAGGGAGGCTACCATTTCGCCTCCGCTAATACATTATGCCTAATCGTTCCACCCCTCGCTCGTCCGACGCCATCTTGCTGATCGACCTGGGCGACCTCTACCACGCATTCGCTAAAGACGATTACAAAGGCGGGCACGTCCTCAAAGACATTCAGACGGCGCTCGAGCGCCTGCCCGATCACGCCGCACGCGGCATGCGTGTCACCCTTTCCAACGCCCGGGCCTACGCCGATTTCTCAAGCCTTCCCGGAGCCGAGATGTTCACCCTCCGTGCGTTGGCAGGAGCCGGAATATCGCCGGTGTACGTCGACGAGCACGCCCAATCGAACGCCTCCGAACTCGCCCTCGCCCTCGACGCCGCCGAAGCCGAGCCGGGCACGACCGTCCTCATCGCCAGCGGAAAGCGGATCTACGCTCCACTCGTCGACAAGCTGCGGCAGCGCGGATGCACCGTCGCTCTCTACCTCGCCGACTTCCCATCCGACCGTAAGGCTCTTCGATTGGGCGAGAACGGACGCATCGAAGCCTTCCGCGACCTCGTCCCCGAACACACGCCGACAGAGCCACGTCCACCACGTGACGTGGAACACCTGGCCGTCGACGACGAGAACAGCATGCGCGCGCTCGAAATCATCGAAGAGTTTTTCGGCCAGTACGACGAGATCTACCTGACGCCACTGCTGCGCAAGCTGACCGAAAGCGACAGCGAACTCGACCCGAAAGACGCTATTTCCGACCTGGAGGAAGCAGGCGCCGTGTACCTCGAAAAGCGACGCGGCTATCCGCACGACTACACCGTTCTGATCGTCGACAAGCAGCACCCCGACGTGACGCGCGTCCGCGAGTTGTTCGAAGACGAAAACGATTCGGACTACGTCTACGACGACCACGGGGAAGACGAATCCGACGACTACTACGCCGACTAACTGCATTCATTTAGTCGTTGCGAGCGTAGCGCGGCAACCTCGATCTACAGCGCTGGGAATCACGAGATTGCCGCGTCGCTTCGCTCCTCGCAACGACTAGTCAGAGGTTGAGGTTACACTCCAACGCCTGCGCACCACCTGAATACCCGTACCCGACCCGCTATGCCGAGCGAACTCACCCCGCGACAGGTCGTCGCCGAACTCGACACGTATATCATCGGCCAGACCGAGGCCAAGAAGAGCGTCGCGATTGCGCTGCGTAACCGGTGGCGCCGCCAGAATGCGCCGCCCGAGATGCGTGACGAGATCATGCCCAACAACATCATCCTGATCGGACCGACGGGTGTGGGCAAAACCGAAATCGCCCGGCGGCTGGCCCGGCTGGCTGGAGCGCCGTTCATCAAGGTCGAGGCGACCAAATTCACCGAAGTCGGCTACGTCGGTCGCGATGTCGAGAGCATGATCCGCGACCTAATGGACATCGCCATCGGCCTGATCCGCGACGAGCAGACGGAGAAAGTGCAAGCGCGCGCTCAGGAACTCGCCGAAGAGCGCGTACTCGACCTGCT
>CAXBBB010000345.1:0-3733 GCA_963973615.1 uncultured Rhodothermales bacterium
GCTGGCCTCGAATGCAGCGCGGCGTTCCAATGCACTCTGCTGGCGCGCCCAAACGAGCACGTCAGGCTGTACGGCGCGCGCGGACGGCGCAGACGCGACCAGGAGAAACAGGATAAACAAGCGGTTCATGCCTCTAAGAACGGTCCATTTGTCTGTGGGATGTCACGGAAGAATGGCAAATCGCCGATTTTGAGGACAAGAGAACGGCGATGCCGTAACTCAGGCCGCGTCGCCGAGTAGCTTTCAATAGCCAGCCCACAGTCTACAGCCCGATGTCTCAGCCGCACCTGCTCGTCGTCGAAGACGACACCGAACTTCTCACTCTGCTCTCGACCCGCCTGCGCGACGAAGGCTACCGCGTCACAACCGCAACGACGGGGCCCGAAGCCGTCGACGCAGCAGAGGAGGACGCGCCCGACGTGGCACTGATCGACGTCATGTTGCCGGGATTCGACGGACTCGAAGTGTGCCGCCGGCTGCGCGCGAGTCTGCCGACGGTCTACGTGATGATGCTGACGGCCAAAAGCAGCGAAGTCGACCGTGTCGTCGGGCTAGAAGTTGGCGCAGACGACTACGTGACCAAGCCCTTCAGCCTGCAAGAAGTCGTCGCGCGCGTCCGGTCGGGCCTTCGCCGCCTGCACATGACCGAAACCGCGGGCGAGAGCGATCAGCCCATCGTCATCGACGGCCTGGTGATCGACCTGAGCCGCCGCGAAGTCTCAGTCGATGGCGAGCCTGTCCAACTGACGGTCCGCGAGTTTGACCTGCTCTATTTCCTCGCTTCCCACGCCGACAAACCGTTTACCCGGATGCAACTGCTCGACAAGGTCTGGGATCTGCGCTACGAAGGCTACGAGCGGACAGTCGACAGCCACGTGCAGCGCCTGCGCTCCAAAATCGAACCCGACGCCGGATCGCCACGCTTCGTCAAAACGGTCTGGGGCGTGGGCTACAAACTGCAATCCGAGCCGGCGTGAGGCAACGCTGAGCCCTGCTCATTTGTCATTGCGAGGCCACAGGCCGTGGCAATCTCCATCGGTTGCCAGGAGCACGGCGATTGCCACGTCGCTCCGCTCCTCGCAATGACAATGTCCTGCCTCTCCGCCCCTCCTCACCTCCATGTCCTTCCCCCGCCCAAAAACCGTCGCTGGGCGTGTCGCGCTCGTACTCGTCGGCGTGCAGGTGGCGACGAGTTTGCTGGCGGTCGGGCTGGCAGCGATCCTGGCATCGGGCGGAAACCGGCAACTGGCCGCGCGGAGCATGGAGCAGCAGCTGGACGCCGTCGCGAGAGAAATCGAGGAACGTGCAGCCCCGCTCTACACGCTCGACGCGCTTCCGCCTCTCCTGCTCTCCGACCTGGCAACGCGCTTTCTCGACCCGATCTATTTGGTCGATGCCAACGTCGACACGATCTGGTCCGTCGGCGGCGCTCCCAACGCGCAGCTCGAAGGCGCGATGCACGCGGCGTTGACCGAAGCGATGGCGACGGGCGACGTGTTCGTGCAAGTGGACCCACGCAACACGGTTGGCGCCGCGCCGCTTTTCGATGCCGACGGACTCCTCGTCGGCGGCCTGCTCGTGCTGCCGATGGAGGAAACGCTGGCCCAAACGCTGGCTCCTCAGCGGCAGGCGTACGCGCGAGCGCTGGCCCTGTCGGGCTTCGTCGCGCTGGCGCTGGCGCTCGTGCTCGGACTCGTCTACACCCAACGCCTGATCGCCCCGCTGCGCACGATCACCCGAGGCATCGAACGCGTCGGCTCGGGAGACTACTCGGGGCGCCTCCCCGTCACGCGCACGCCAGACGACGAAATCGGGCGACTGACGACGGCAGTCAACCGGATGGCGGAGCAGGTGGCAGGCAGTTTTGAACGGTTGCAAACGGCGGATCGGCTGCGGCGCGATTTGATCGCCAACGTCGGCCACGATCTGCGGACGCCGCTCGCCGCCCTGTCGGGGTACGCCGAGGAAGCCCAGCGGCTGATGCGCGAAGGGCGGCCGGACGAGTCTGCACAAGCCCTGGCGTCGGCGCGCAGGCAGAGCGCCTCGCTGGCCCGACTGATCGACGACCTCTTCGAGCTATCGATTCTGGAAAGCGCGCCGGCTCCCCTGCGCTGCGAACCCGTTCCACTCGCCGAGTTGCTGCACGACGCTGCTGACCGCCACCGCGCACTGATGACATCCGACGGACTGGACTTCGCACTCGACCTGCCGCCCGCCCTGCCCACTATCGAAGCCGACGGCTTGCGGCTACTCCGACTGCTCGACAACCTGCTTGCGAACGCTCGTCGTCACACGGCCGAAGGCGGACGCGTCGACCTCTCCGCCGAATGGCATTCGGACCACATCGCTCTCCACGTCGTCGACACCGGATCAGGCATCGCACCGGACCTGCTACCGACGCTGTTCGAGCGCTATCACAGAGGCGATGGCCCCCGGACACGCGGAACGAGTACGGGTTTGGGCCTCGCCATTGCCCAGCAGATCGCTCAGGCCCACGGCGGCACGCTGACAGCTCAAAGCACGCTCGGCGAGGGCAGCCGCTTCACGCTCCACCTTCCTGTAGCCCCTACTCAAACAGACGCCGCCCTCGCCGAGCAGGTCGACGAGGGCGGCACAGGTGAACCGGACAGTCGGATTAGTTGACCGCGATGCGGCGCGGCTTGCTCTCTTCAGCTTTGGGCACGTGGACGCGTAGAACGCCGTCGGTATACGTCGCCTCGATATCGTCGGCGGCGACAGACTGCGGCAGGCCGAACGAGCGGTAGAACGCGCCGTACGTGCGCTCCGTTCGAACGACGTGTTCGCCCTCCTGCTTGGATTCGGCGGAGCGTTGGCCCGAGACGGTCAGCGTCCCATCGTGGAAGTCGATGGCGATGTCGTCGCGGTTCATACCGGGCACGTCGAGCGCAAAGGCGTAGGCATCGTCGCTCTCGCGCACTTCGGCGCGCGGTGCCCACGTGTCGGTGGAGGCACGCTCGCCACGCAGGAGATCTTGGAATGCCGAGTCCATCTGACGCTGGAGAGTGCGGAGGTCGCTGGAATAGCGGGTTACGTTGCTCATGAGAGGGGTTGGTTAGTGTCGAAAGGACAGGCGGGGCAGATGCCGCGCCGTGTGATGTGCCCTTCTTCAACCGGCGTGCCGATGCAGTTTGTGCGTCAGGCTGACCGATCATTCGTCTGCCCGTTTGCCGCTTTGACCGATCCCCTCGGAGCCCCACTGACGAGGTTGCATCTTGCCTGCCGCTTCGACGCGGGCCGCATACCTTCCGGCTGACGATTCGCCACAATCCGGTTAGATCGCGCCCCCTATCGCTTCGGCGCACCTCTTCTCAGCGGTGGCACGACTACCTTGCGCTTCCTCACCTGCCTCAACCGCCGTGCGCCTGCTCGCCCTCTTGCTCCTCGCCCTGTGCTTAGGGCTTCCCGCCGCCGCGCAGGAGACCGAGCCACCTCAGCAAACACCTATTCCCACCGTCGAGCCGCCGCCCCTTCCGACCGAAGAAGCCGAGCCGCAGACCATTCCCGTACCGCAGCCGCAGCAGACGACGCCCACACCTCAGCCCCAGCGAACGCCCCCAACGCCGCAGCCCCAGCGGACCGAGCCCACGCCGACGCCCCGGCAGACGCAACCCGCGACGCCGCCGCAGCAGACGCGCACCGCCCCTGAGCCGCAGCGACGCACGCCTGCTTCTCAGCAAGCAGCGCCCCCAACACCTGCAATCGTCGACACCGC
>CAXBBB010000346.1:0-3726 GCA_963973615.1 uncultured Rhodothermales bacterium
CCTTCGACTTCCACCACGTTCGCTCCATCGGGGCTGAGGATGCGCGCGCGGAGCCGAAGCGTGTCCCCTGCTTCGTCTGCCCAGGCTCCGATAGGAGCGCTGCACCCCCCACCCAGCGCGGCCAGGAGGTAGCGTTCGGCCTCGACGGCTCGCCTGGTGGGCGCGTGGTCGAGCGTGGCTAGGTAGCGATGCGTTTTCTCGTCGCCCTGTCGTATCTGGACGCCCAGCGCCCCCTGTCCGGGAGCGGGCAGCATGACGCGGGCATCGAAGGCATAGGTGACACTGGCCGACATGCCGAGCCGCTCCAGCCCCGCGTAGGCGAGCACGAGCGCGTCGTAGTCACCCGATGCCGCTTTGCGATAGCGCGTCTCGACGTTGCCGCGAACCGAGCGTACCTTTAGGTCGGGACGCTGGCGCAGAATCTGAGCCGCCCGGCGCGGGCTGCTTGTTCCGACTACGGCGCCTGGGCGTAGAGCTTCCAGCCTCGTTCCGGCCGGACACACCCACGCGTCGCGCGCATCGCCTCGCGGCGGGATCGCGCCGATGGTCAAGCCCTCGGGATCGTCGGTCGGAAGGTCTTTGAGCGAGTGGACGGCCATATCTACGGATCCCTCGCGCAGCGCGCGTTCGAGTTCAGCAGTGAAGACGCCCTTGCCACCGATAGCGGGAAGCGCGACGTCCAGCGTTTTGTCTCCCTTGGTGACGAAGGGCACGAGTTCGACGCGCAGATCGGGCCACGCGTCGGTCAGCCGATCCGAGACGTAGTGCGCTTGCCACAGCGCCAAACGCGAGGTGCGCGTGCCCAGCCGGAGGACGGGCGAGGTGGGTCCGGAATCAGTCATCGGATGAGGCGTCCAGTGTGTGTGCGGTGAGCAGGCGTCGAACCGTCTCGTCGTCGAGGTCGGTGTCGCGCCGCAGCGTCAACGTCAGGTCGTGGAGCAGGCGCGTGGTGAGCGTTCGCGTCAGTCCCTCCGGATCGCTGCACCGGCCGGGACCCGGACGCACCGGGGCGCCGTCGGCCGCCTCGTCGCGCCCACACGACGGATCGGCGCAGCGGCTGCACGTGAACGCCAGGGTCTCCTGACGCACGCGTTCGGCGTTTCGGCGGAATCCTGCGATCAGCCGCTCGCGCTGCACCTGAGCCAGCGCCGGTGCGATCGCTTCGACCTCGCCCTCTACTAGAGCTTCGGCCAGCGGCACAGCAGCACGTCGGGCAACCAGACCCGCGTCGACGACCGCGCCCAGCACGTCGATGTCGGCCAGTTCGACGCTCGCAAGGTGGCTCACCATCGGCTCCACGTTGCGTGGCACGCCCAGGTCCGCCACGACCCGCCGCCGCAGAGGGTCGCTCCAGGCCACGGCCGCCTGCTCAAACGTCAGCGCGACACGGTCCGTCGCCGCGAAGACGGCGTCGGTACCGGGTAAGAGGGCAGGCAGTTCGTCAGGCCGAATCACCTCGAAGCCCGCATGCGACGGCGCATGAGCCGACACCAGCGAGAGCGACGCGGCCTCTACCGTCGCCAGGTGGCCCATCAGCACGCGGCCAATCTCTCCCGCGCCGATGACGACCAGCCGCCGTCCGTGGAGTCCGCCTAGCTGATCGTCCGCCCAGCGAACGGCGGCCGACGCAGTCGAGGCGGCGCCGCGCGCCAGATCCGTCTCGGCACGCACGCGCTGACCCGTGCGCACGGCGGCGTCGAGTACAGCGGTCATCTCGGTCGTCAGCGCTCCCGCCGATGCGGCCAGATCCCGTGCGCGCCGCACTTGACCCAGAATCTGGACTTCGCCTAGTACCGCCGACTCGAGCCCCGAGGCAATGCGAAAGAGATGACGCACCGCTGCACTTCCAGTCGTCTCGGCAAATGCAGCCTGGGATAGGCCGGGGCGCAACCGGTCCAGCGCAGCACGACCCCATGCGACCAGCCGCTGCTCGCTCCAGGCTTCGCTGCCGGCCTCAGGCGGTGTCCCACTTAGCACGACTTCGACTCGGTAGCAGGTTGAAAGCAGGCACGCACTCACTCCTGCATCCTGTGCCTGCTCGTACAAGCGGAGCGTCTCGTCCACGTCTAATGCCCACTCCTCTCGCTCTTCCACCCCAACACAGGCTCCGCCCAGTGACAACATCACGAGGGGAAGAGGGAGCCGAGGTGCCACTGCGCGCAAGAGATACAGGAGAAGGTGGGGCCGAGAAAGCTAGCGAGACGAGGGACTATCCATATGAACATCGATACAAGCCGTTAGGCTATCCTGTAGGCAGCATCAGAGCCGGAACGGAATGCATTCCAGGGTACCTGAGATGCATCGTCCCCATCGGGCAACCGCCCCCGATCCGCTACCTCAACGCGCCAGCGGACCCTCCCTTCCCAGTGGATAGTCCTTCGCGGGATAGCCTTGCAGCCGACCACGCCCCGATCGTCGGGTACCTATGCGGACCTCAGGATAACTCGCGTGGAGACGATAGCATGAATCGGGAGCACGGGCGGAGAATGCCCGCACGCCCCTCGTCTTGGAGCAGGCACTCGCCGGCCCGCGCTCAGGATGCCACGCGTGCCTTATCAGCAGCGCCCTTCGCTTGGGGGCCCCCCTGGACCGTAGAGCGCCATCTGTGACGTGCGCACGCGGTGGTCCAGCGTGGGTGACGCCGCTCCCCCAGCGTACGGCCAGAATGAGAGAACCACTCTAAGGGGAGGCGGCCCCACTGAGAACCCCTCCTGCGGAGTCGTAAGCCGGGGGTGTGCGCCGGTGTAAAGGGCAAGCTCAAATGGCAGCCGCGAAGTCAGCGTGAGCAGGCTTCACATCCGGTACAGCGCCTGGCACCGAAAACGGGTCAGCCGTAAAAGCTTTTCTTGTTGGGCAGCTTGTCGCTCAGCGCGACCCAGGGGGCAAACGCGAAGCCGATGAGAAACCAGCCGAGAGCAAACGGCTCACCCGTGACGGTCAGGGCGATGAGCACGCCGACGCACCAGACAGCCAGAATGAGCGCTACGGCGAGAAGAGAAGAAGTATGGCGGCGTCCTGTGGGCGCCTCAAATAGATGCAGCATAGCGGCGAGGCTTTTGATGAGTAAGGGTATACCCGCCCCCCCTGATAACATTCCGATAATACCGCAACAATCCTGTTACCCATAGATCTCTTTATCTTTTGATAATATACAGCAAACGTCTGCCCACTCCCACATATAGGGCTGATGTGAGGCTTTAGACTGCCGATCATCCATGGGGGATGCGACCCGGTAAGCAGTACGGCTTCCTCCTCCCCCACACACTCGTCGCCCCTGAGGCCTGGACACCTACCGCCCTCCTACCCTCACGGGTTCAGCCTCCCTCACAACCACCTCAGAAGAGCCATGATATGACATGATATCAATACATATCATGTCATATCATCCAATGGGGCCCCGGGTTGAACTGGGTGGCTAACTTTCCTACCTTGATATCAGCTAATACGACATGATATCATATGATACTGCTTATCGGAGGCGAGAAAGGCGGAACGGGTAAGACCACGCTAGCCACTAACTTCGCTGTGCTGCGGGCCAAGCAGGGGCGCAGCGTATTGCTCGTTGACACGGACAAGCAGGGCAGTGCGAGTGCCTGGGCTGCCCTACGGCGCGACTCGCCTGAGTTGCAGCCCCTTCCCTGCGTCCAGGTATTCGGTAAGACGGTCGCTCACCAACTTCGCGACCTCGCTCCTCGCTACGACGACCTCGTCGTCGACGCCGGCGGG
>CAXBBB010000347.1:0-3723 GCA_963973615.1 uncultured Rhodothermales bacterium
TTGGTGGTTGGCCTGGCGAGCGCGGCTGTGGGGTTGAGTCTACGCTTCCATCGCAAGACGAGTCAGCCACTCGCTATTATAGAATCGGTCTAAACAAAGCCCAATCGCTCTCTTTGAAGCTTAGGCAGCGGAAAGTAGACCGATGCTTTACCCTATTTTCAATGGCGACCGAAAGTAGGTGATGAGGTATGGGTTACCTTGACACTTGCCCTCCGGCGCACCTCGATCCCGCTCGGCAGCGCTCCCGCGCCATGGCTCGCGACCTGACTAACGGTCCGACCTCCCACCTTCGCGCTCTCACCCTCGCTCATGCAACTGTTTCCGAAGAAGGCCAACCTGTTGCCGCTCGCTACCCTCGGCCTTCTGGGTGTCGGCGGCCTGCTGGCCGTGTTGTTTGTCTGGTACTACTTCTCGCCCGAGTTCACCGATGTCGGCTACATGCCCGAGCAGCCGGTCGCCTACAGCCACCGCTTGCACGCCGGACAGCTGGGCATGGACTGCCGCTACTGCCACAACTGGGTCGAGACGAGCGCTCATGCCAACGTGCCGCCGACGCAGACGTGCATGAACTGCCACAACCAGATCAAAACGCAGTCCGCCGCACTCACGCCAGTACGCGAAAGCTGGGCGACGGGTGAGCCGATCGAGTGGGTCAAAGTCCACCACCTGGCCGACTACGCACACTTCTCGCACGCCGTACACGTGACCAACGGCGTCGGCTGCGAAACCTGCCACGGGAATGTGGCCGAGATGGAAGTCGTGTGGCAGGATCAGTCGCTCTCGATGGGGTGGTGCCTGGAATGTCACCGCCAGCCCGAAGTGTACCTGCGCCCCAACGACCAGATCACGACGATGGGCTATGTCCAGCCCGCTGACTTCGTCGAGCGCAACCTCGAGCGCATTGGCGCCGAGGATATCCAGCCGCCGACCAACTGCTCGGCCTGCCACTATTGATCTGGCAGCCTCGCCCGACGCCTGTCCTTTCTGCTTTCTCGCGGCCCCACGCCGCCTCTCCACCTCCTTTTCGCCCATGATCGAGCTTCCGCTGCTGAGCGACTCCGACGATTCGGCTTCCTCCTCTTCCAGCCTCTGGCGTAGCACTGAGCACCGCGCTCGCTCCGCCGCGTTTAAGCAGGTACACGGCGACGAGTTCATGCCAGGCGCAGGTGGCGATGGCGCGCCTGCCCAAGCAGGTGGTGGATTTTCGAGCGGTGCCAACCGACGCCAGTTCATCCAGTTGATGGGCGCCTCGCTGGCACTGGCGGGCCTGACGGCTTGCCGTCGTCCGGTCGAGCACATCCTGCCCTACACGCGTAAACCCGAAGAGGTCATCCCCGGCATTGCGCGCTACTACGCGACGGCGATGCCGCACCGGGGCCACGTGCGCCCCGTCTTGGCCGAGAGCCACGAGGGACGCCCGACCAAACTCGAAGGCAACCCTGACCACCCGTACGGCGGCGGTACGAGCGGCGTCTGGGAGCAGGCGTCGATCCTCAACCTGTACGATCCTGACCGCAGCCGCCGCGTCCGCAAGGGTGGCGAGACGGAAGCCACTTGGAGTGAGTTCGTCGCCGCGATGCGCACGCTGCAAGGCCCCATCGCGGTCCTCGCCGAGCCGAGCAGTTCGCCGACGATGGCGCGAATGCGCGACCAACTCGTCGCCCGCTTCCCCGGCAGCCGCTTCGTCACCTACCGCGCCGAAGGCAACGCGGCCCAGGCTGGTGCCTACGCAGCGACCGGACAGGCACTCCGTCCGCTCTACGACTTTTCGCAAGCGCGGACCATCCTCAGCCTCGACGCCGACTTCCTGGGCTCGACTGACGATAACGAGGGCGAAAACACGCGTTCGTTCGCCGCGGGTCGCAACCCCGAAAGCGGGCGGATGAGCCGTCTGTACGTCGTAGAAAGCACGATGACGCCGACGGGCGGATTAGCCGATCACCGCATTCGGATGCGGGCAAGCCACATCGGAGCGTTCGCCGCTCTGGTCGCTACGCGAATGGGTGTCGGCGTGCCCAACGCGCCATCGCTCGAACTCGACGCCAAGGCGTCTGCCGCTCTCGATGCGCTCGTCAGCGACCTGCGCGCCGGTGGCGGCGTCGTAGTCGCCGGAGCCAGCCAGCCTGCTTCGGTCCACGCGCTCGCTCACGCGATGAACAGTGCAATGGGCGCCATCGGATCCTCGGTTTCGTTCTATTCGACCGGCGAAGGCGAGGTGCGTCCGCAGGATCAAGAGCTTGCCGAACTCGCCCGCGACCTACGTGGCGGACGCTATGCGACCCTGATCGTCTTGGGTGCCAACCCGGTCTACGACTCGCCCGCAGGGTTCGACTTCGCTACGGCGATGGCCGGAGCGCAGACGAGCATCCACATCGGTACGCACGTCGACGAGACGGCCCGGCTGTGCTCGTGGCACTTGCCGCGCACCCACTATCTGGAAATGTGGGGCGACGGACGCGCCTACGACGGCACGCTGTCGATCATCCAGCCGCTCATCGCACCGCTCAACTTTACGGACACCCGCCAGAACACGACGACGGGCGACAACGAGCGCATCGAGCGCGACGACGTCCACTCCGAGCTTGAGATCTTCAACCTGCTCGCGACTGGAACGGTCGTCTCGGGCTACGACCTGGTTCGCGAAACGTGGCGCGGCGCCATCGGCGGCAACTTCGAAGAGGGTTGGCGCAAAGCGCTCCACGACGGCTACCTCGAAGGCTCGACGGCCACACCTGTCGCTGCTTCGGCCTCGTTCTCGGGCGAAATCCCGCAGCCGCTGGCAACGCCGCTCGAACTTAGCGTGAGCCTCGACCCCAAGATGATTGCCGGGGAGTTCAGCAACAACTCGTGGATGCTGGAGCTGCCGTACGCCGTCAGCAAACTCGTCTGGGACAACGTCGCCACGGTGAGCCGCCAGACGGCCGCTGATCTGGGCTTGGAAGTCGAATACGAAACGGGACAGTTCCAGGCGTCGACCGTCACCCTCCGGACTCCTAGCGGCGAAGCGACACTTCCCGTCTGGATCCAGCCCGGCCACGCCGACGGTCAGATCTCCGTCACGATGGGCTGGGGCCGCGACCTGTTTTCGGATCGTAAGCTGACCGAAGATCACTGGTACGACTTCTTCGATACCAGAGAACGGAGTGACGTCTATCTCAACGGCCCAATCAGCAACGGTGTCGGCGTACGGACGGCGCATCTGCGTCCCAACACGTACGCAGGCATCACGCCCGTCGAAGCCAACAAAGCAGGCGACGGCTACACGCTCGTGTCGACGCAAGAGCACGGCACGATGATCGACCGCGCGTTGATCATTGAGAGCACGTTCGACGACTCCCTCGTAAACCCTGCCTTCTCGCGCGAGTCGCAGCCGCTCGTCCCCGGCGACGCAACCGGACTCTGGAACGACGCCGATCCGCTCTGGGGCGAGGACCGCCACCCGTCGAGCCAGGACTTCTTCAAGGACAACCCGTACTACCGCAATCAATGGGGTATGACGGTCGATCTGACCTCGTGCACGGGCTGCTCGGCATGTGTGATCGCGTGCCAGGCCGAGAACAACATCCAGGTCGTTGGTAAGGACCAGGTCGGTAAGGGACGCGAAATGCACTGGCTCCGCATCGACCGGTACTACATCGGCGAGGACGAGGACGACCCGCGCATGGCGTTCCAGTACCTGACGTGCGTCCACTGCGAGAATGCGCCGTGCGAAGCCGTCTGTCC
>CAXBBB010000348.1:0-3723 GCA_963973615.1 uncultured Rhodothermales bacterium
CGGCGCGAAGCGCGCATATCTTCGCCGCGAGGCGGCGATCATGGTCGCCCTGCAGGCCTGGGAGCGGGGTCTGCTGCCGACCTACCAGGAGGAGCAGACGGAGGAGGAGGGGCGCGAGAAGGAGCGCGCCGAGAGCCGCCGCCGGTCGCTCGCTGCGCCGACACCGAGTAGCCGAACTGGGCCAGCCAAGTCTGCATCGGCCCGAGTTGTGCGTCCGAGTCAAACGTCAGGTGCAATCGCCCGCGCCCCAGATCCAGCCTCGCATCCGCGACACCGTCGACGACGTGCGGCATCCGCTCGATCAACCAGACGCACGCGGCGCAATGGACGCCGTCGACGAACAGGTCGGTGCATCGGAGTCCGTCGCCCAAAGGGCGCGTGTGCTGGTCGCGAAAGGTGGGATCGTCGAGGTCGAGCGTTGAGGCAGTCGGAAGACGTGCCGGGGTCCGCTCACTGCCGTCCACTTCGCGCAGGGCGTAGAAGCGTGCGTCCAGCCCGGCAGTACGCAGGGCGCCGTAGACGACCGAACAGCCGACGCAGCAAAACGCCGCCTGATCCTCGCCGACGACCGGAAACGCACCGACGGGCAATCCGCAGTGCGCGCACGCCGAGTCAGGCACGACCGAGAGTGGCCGCTCCGCAGAGGAAGTAGCGGTCAGCGTGTCCGGCATGGCGTCAGCGGAAGAGCGATGCGGCGTAGCGCTCGGGACCACGCCATGCGTCGAGCCGAGCGGATTGTCCGGTGTGCGCAGATGGGATCAGCGCACGATAGCGTCCGGGCGTGTCGGTCGGCGTAAACGGAATCTGCACGTCCTCGCCGACGCGGACGACGCCTTTGGCCCCTTCGATGGCACGTCCACCCGCATCGCGAACGACGAATGCGATGGGCGTCAACCCGGTCGCCTCAGCCTCTCCCCACGTGGCCACGACGAGCCAGCGCGCCTGCGTCTGCCGCACGGCGGTTTCGTCGACGACCTGCGCGCCACCGTCGGCCAGCGCTTCCATGACGGTGTGCGTCGCGAACGAGATGCTCATCCCCAGCAGCCCGACGACGAGCAGCGGCCAGCCGATGTGCGGCGGCAGCAGAAACCGATCCCAACGCGACGGGCGACGCGGCAGGTCTTCCATGTCGGAATCGGGGTCGAAGCGGTTGATTTCCATTAGGACTCGGGAGAAAAGCGACGGAGTTGAATGGGGACGTCGTACAGTAAACTGGCGATAGGCGCGCGCCCAATCTGACAGGCAGCCCGCATCCGGCGTGTGGGGAGAAGCCCGGCAGCGCTACCGCCCCGGTCCGAGCAGCGGAAAGGCGACATTCTCGGTGTGCGTCGGCGCGGCGCTAGCGTCGGCCGGATCGACCGAGACGCGAAATACGCCGTCGGCCTGTCCGTTCGAGAAGTCGGACGGATCGACGAGCACCCACACTTCGACTCTTCCTAGCTCGCCCGGAGCCAGCGGCGTCGGCGACTGGCCTACCAATCGGCTGTCGGCGCCTGCAGGTTCGAGCACCTCGACGGTGAACTGAGCGGGCTGCCCGGTCTGGTTCTGCACGCGGAAGGCCAGCCGGTTGGCGATGCGTCCGTCGGGTAGCGTCGTAAACGGCGGTCCGGTGGCGCGCCCCACGTTCACGTCGTACGCCTGACGCGTGGCGACCGAGAACGAGAACGCGGCGAACAGGACGGCCGTCAGAAGGCCATAGATCAGCGTGCGCGAGCGGACGCGGCGCGTCGGCAGGCCTGCCAGTTCGTGCTCGCTAGTGTAGCGAATCAGGCCGCGCGGTTTGCCGACACGGTCCATGATGGCGTCGCACGCGTCGATGCATTGCGTGCAGTGCAAGCACTCCATCTGCAAGCCGTCGCGGATGTCGATACCGGTCGGACACGTCCGCACGCAGGCGCCGCAGGCCACGCAATCGCCCAGGCCGCTCTCGTCGACGAGGACCTGATCGGGATGCAGCGGATCGAACGGCTCCTTTGAGCGAAGCGTCGGTGGGCGATCGGCGACGGGAATGCTCTTGATCTTGCGCTTGCCGCGCGGCTCGCCCCGGTTGGGATCGTAGCTGACGATCAGCGAGTCTTCGTCCAGCAGAACCGACTGGATACGCGCGTAGGGGCACGCGATGGTGCACAATTGCTCGCGGAAGTAGCCGAAGTTGTAGAGCATCGCCAGCGTCGTGCCGGTCGCCAGCACGAAGTAGCCCCAGTGATCGACCGGCGATCCCTGCATCCACGTCAGCAGCCGGTCCCAGCCGACGAAGTACGCAGCGAACGTGTGCGCGAGCGCAAACGACAACGCCAAAAACAGGCTCAGCTTGACGGCTTTGCGCCAGAGTTTGTCCCAGTTCCACGGCCCCCGGTCGCGTCGCGCCTGCTTGAACGCATCGCCCTCGATCAGCCGCTCGATGGGCCGATAGACGAACTCCATATACACCGTTTGCGGGCACATCCAGCCGCACCAGACGCGCCCGAGCAGCGCCGTGAACAGCAGAATCCCGAATGCAATCGACAGCGCCAGGAGCAGGAGCAGAAACGTGTCCGTGGGCAAAAACGTCGTGCCGAAGAACGTGAACTCGCGCCGGACGAGGTCGAGTAAGACGGCTGGCTTACCTCCCACACGCACAATGGGCAGGCCGACGAAAAACACGATCAGCGCCCACGCCACGACGCGTCGCGCCCGCAGCCACCGCCCCAGACTCAGGACCGGGTACATCCACTTCCGCTTGCCGTCGGCTCCGAGCGTCGTCAGGATTTCGTCCGGCGATTCGAGAATGCCGACGTCGTCGATATCGATGAAGGAGCGGGCCATACGGGTCGTGAGAGGTGGATAATCAGTCTACCTCTCACGACTCTTTCGCTACGAACGCCGACGCCGCATGGGGGCGTGGGGGAAGGCCCTACGCCCCTCGAACCGTTCGATAGATTTTCGCGTATCTCTCCTCCTTCCGCCAATCGACAGCCGCTTCGATGTCTGATCACACGTTCGACCTACACTTCGCTCCACACGAACGCACGTTGGTAGAGCGCCTCGCCGACACGCTTGGAATGTCGACGAAGGACGCTGTACTCGAAGCCGTCTCGCATCGTCTCGAAGAAGCGCAGCAGGTTTCTCAACTCCCAATGCCGAAAGGTCGACTGGCGAACGCTCGCCATTTGGTAGGCTCGATGCGCTCCGGCATCCCTGATCTCGCGTCGAATCCGCGCCACCTGGATGGATACGGGCAGTGACGACGTTCGTACTCGACGCTGGCCCGCTGATCGCGCTCCTCGACGCAGATGAGCAATATCACGCGTGGGCCGTAGCGACGATTGACGGCCTGGAGGGTCGCCTGATCACATGCGAGGCTGTCCTATCGGAAGCGTGGTTTTTGGCACGACGCGGCAGCGCACATCCGGTGCGCGTGCTCGAGTTGGTCGCTGCGCTCTCCATTGATGTCGTGCCCGCATGGAGCGCACGGGCGAGCGAGTTGCTCACGAAGTACGAGGGGCGGGCAAGCGTAGCAGACGCCTGCCTGCTTGCCCTACTGGAAATCGATTCAAATCGAGCCGTCGTCACCCTCGACCGAGTAGACTTCTCCATCTATCGCACCCACAGAGACCAAGCAGTCCCCGCTTTGATGCCGCCTGCGTAAGGCAGCACAATAAGAGCGCGGCGCGCCTCACCGACGCACCGCGCTCTGTCCAATCAATCGACGTTTACTCAGACTCCGCGTTGGCGGCGACGATC
>CAXBBB010000349.1:0-3721 GCA_963973615.1 uncultured Rhodothermales bacterium
GCCAGAACACGCTGCCGGTCAGAAGGCCCGACCAGTGTTGCGCCGTGACGCCGTCCGCCAGTAGCCCAACCGCCTCGACGCTGTACAAGGCCGCGTACACCAAACTCGCCGCGACGGGCACCAGCGCCACGACCACCAGCAGCGCATAGCCGCTCCACCCGAGCCAGTCGCGCGTCATCGGCCGCCACCCGAAACCGCCATCCTCCCGTAGGGGCGAGACTTGTCTCGCCCGCGCCAGATCAGGACACCACAGATCCGGGCGAGATGAATCTCGCCCCTACGATTGGCTGAAAATAGGAAATGCGTCATCGTTCGATCACGCGCTCGCGGAAGTCTCGTTCGATGCGAATGGTGTACTCGGGCGCCAGTTCGGGGACGGCGCGGTCGGCGATGGAAGCTCGCGTCGGGGCATATTGGCGACCCGGGGCTGTTTGGAAGCGCGCACGCCAGTCGTCAGGAAGTTTGTCTAGGCTGAGGACGGTGCCATCGCCCCAAACGGCGGGGTCGAGTTTGCGCAGTTGGGCGGCGGGCGACTGGAGGAAGGCGATCAGGACGAGCGCGGCAGCCTTGTCCTTGGCCAAGCGTGGGATGCCGAGGTAATGGCTGTTCTGGATCAGGCCCCAATCGGGTACGTAGGCGCGCGCCGTCGTCGGGAAGAGGCCTTGGGCGACTTTGTTGTCGACTTCCGAATCGTTGTAACTCATCGTAACGTCGACCTCGCCTGACGCGAACAGCTGATGCAGTTGAGCGACGCCTGCCGGATACGTCTCGCCGCCTTTCCAAAGGTAGGGTTTGAGGCTGTCGACGTAGGCGATCAGGTCGTCGATGGCGGGTTGGTAGCGGGCTTCGTCGAAGTCACCCGCCAGCGCATCGCTACCTCCTGCGATGTCGGTGAACAGGGATTTGAGAAAGGCGAGACCGGTAAACTGGGCGTCCCACGTGAAGCGCCCGGGGTTTGCCTTGACCCATTCGTAGAGTTCGGTGCGCGTCGTCGGCGGATTCTGAGTGCGAGCGGTGTCGTAGATCAGCGTCATCTGGACGTTGCCCCACGGCGCCTCGTAGCCATCGGTGGCCTGCTGGAAGTCGCGCCCGATAAAGGGGTTGTCGTAGTCGACGTAGTGAGCACTCGGAAGCTGTTCGGCAAACGGTCCCCACAGCGCGTCGATGCGGCGGAGTTGGTAGAACGTCTCGCCGTTGATCCACACCAGGTCGTAGGCACCGTCGGTCCGGCCCGCCTCCAACTCGCCCATCAGCGCGGTCACGATCTCGTTGCCCTGCGCGGGCGTCACGCGGATATCGACGCCGAATGAGTCGCGCATGGTCGGGGCGACGTAGTTCTGCACGAACGCGTTGATCAGCGGATCGCCGCCCCACATCAGCCAGTCGACGGTTTGGCCGCGCGCGTCGGCGAGCACGCTGTCCCACGGTACGCCTGCGAGTCCATCAGCATAGCGGTCGTCGCGTGGCGCACCTGGGGAGCAGGCCGAGAGCAGGAGCACGCACGCAACCCCTATCCACAGCCCCGACACCCACCCTCTCCAACTGGCATCGCGAGGGCGTAGGCCGTGGCGATCCGAGGCTACTCGAGCACGATCGGATCGCCACGTCGCTGCGCTCCTCGCGTTGACAAGGGGGAGGGGCATGAGGGTGCGGGTACGAGGGCGCGTTGGGAGTGGGCCGGAGCAGGAGGACGTCAGAGCAGGCCGCTACAGCAGGAACGTCAGGCCGAACTGGAATTGGCGCGGCGGGCTGGCGTTGCGCTGCACGAACACACCCGTCGCCGCCGAGCCAACCTGTATCTGGTTGCTCTGGCTCGCGTTGTTGGCGTAACCGCTCAGGTTCTCGGCGTTGAATACGTTGAACACGTCGGCACGGAACGTCAGCACGCGCCCCGCGACGGGGACGTTGAACTGGGCGCCTACGTCGAACGTCGTGCTCCACGGCAGGCGATCGCTGTTGCGGTCTTCTCCAGGCGCACGGTTCGTTCCGCCGCCGTACTGGGTGACGCGCCCGCGCCCGTCGTTGTCGCCGTTGAGGTCCGTCGTGCCGAAAATCGTAGCGTCGGGGACACGGTTGATGGGCTGGCCGGACTGGAGCAGGCTCGCTACACTGACCGTCACCCACGGTTTGGGCGAGTAGTAGACCAAGCCGTTGATGACGTGCGTGCGGTCGTTGACGCTCGGCCCCCACTCAGCATCGAAGTCGGCTCCGTTGGCGGCGCGGAAGTTGATGTCTTCCGTATCGTTTTCCAAGCGCGAGAGGGTATAGCTGAGGCGATAGGCGAACGGATCTTCGGGTCCGGTCTCACGGACCAGGTTCATCGTCAGAGCGCGGTAGGTGCTCGTTCCACCAGTTTCGCTGACCAGAATCTTGCGCGTCGCGCCGTCGAGCACATTTCCGCTGGCGTCAGTGATCTGTCCGCTGGCGTTGGTATAGATCGGGACAGGGCGCGTCAGGTCGGCGTCGGCGACGGAGCGGGGTCCGCGTGTCGGGTTGCCGTCGGCATCCACGTCGATGGTGTACGGCGTCGGCGCGTTGAGGTCGCGCAGGCGGAACAGGCTACGGCCCAGTGCGACGACGGCGTCGGCATAGAACAGCGTCCTGCTGTCGAGTTGGCGCTGCAGGCCCAAGGCGAACTGGTGCGCGTACGGGTTGTCGTAGCCGTCGGGGTTGAGGATGCGCCGCTCCTCGGTCTGGAGTGCCTGACGCGATCCGGCGATCTGCGCCGCCGTCGGTCCTTCGCCGTAGGCGATGCCGGGGAAGCTGGCGGTCAGGTTGCCGTCGAAGGTGACCTGATCGATGTCGGTATCCGCGGGCAGCACACCTGCGGATACGAGTTGGCGCAACTGATCTTTGTAGCCCTCCGCCGTCGAGTTGAACTGCAGCGCGTCCGAGTAGAGCGCGTAGTTGACCTTGTCGTAGTAGATGCCGTATCCACCGCGCAGGCTGGTGCGCGCGTCGACGGCGTAGTTGGCCGAGAGGCGTGGAGCGACGTTGTCCAGGTCGTAATCATCGCCGCCACCCCTGCTCAGGTTGTCCATGTCGTAGCGCAGGCCTGCCGTCAGCGTCAGGTTGGCGAGGGGCGAAAACTGGTCTTCGACGTAGCCTGCGAACAGCGTCTGCCGCGCGCCAAAGCTGCCGGGGCGCGTCTCGACATTGTAGCCCAGGACGGTCGCGCCAGACGGAATGTCGCCGGGCGACAGCGTCGTGCCGCGTCCCCGGATCGCGGCGAACTGCGCCTGGGTAAGCTGGACGGTGTAGTTGCCATCCGGATTGCCGCCGCCAAGCAGATCGTGATCCGTCGTCATCACGTCGACGCCCGCCTTGAGCGTTTGGCGGCCGACAGGCAGCGTCACCTTCTGCTGCGTCTGGAACGTCGTCTGCGTTTCGTGAAAGACGTAGCCCGGATCGCCGATGACGGCTGCGGTCTGGCCTTGCGGGTCGAGCACGACAACCTGGGGGCCGTTGGTTTCGGCTGCGGCGTAGTCCCAGTCGAAACTGGCGAACTGGTAGTGGCTCTCGAAAATCGCCGATCCGATACGTGCTGTGTTCTGGAGCGCAACGTTCAGGCTGTTGCGCGTCTGCTCATTCGCGGCCGAAGGAAATGCGACGCCCCCTTCGAGTCCGCCGCCCTGCCGGTCGTTGCCGACAAATCCGGCGTTGACGCGCAGATTCGAACGGACAGCATCCGACCACACGTGGTCGAGTCTAGCACTGGCAT
>CAXBBB010000350.1:0-3719 GCA_963973615.1 uncultured Rhodothermales bacterium
CGGCCACATCGGCTCCCAACGTCAACGCGAGAGCGCCGAGCACGTCTTCAACCGTTTCGTCAGGCTGGAAGGTGGCCGTTACCGACTCATCTGCCAAGGACTCCGAAACCTGTACGGCTACGGCGAACCGCTCCGAGATTCGAATAGCCGCGTCGCGCATAGTAGTTTCTCGGAAGAGTAGGAGACCGCTCCACGCCAATGTTTCGCCTGATACTAGTGGCTGAGGTGTCGTCGGTAATGCACCGGCTCGGACGCGGCTAAACTCACCAGGATGAAGCGTCACCATGCGGTCTGTCGCATCGACCGAGGAGACGACGAGCCGTCCGTCGATGAGCGATACGGTCGTTTCCTGCCCCTCGTCGTCGATAACGAACGTAGTACCTAGGACGGTCACCCGAGCCTCGTCGGTGCGGACGACGAACGTCGAGCCCGTCGTCACGTCGAAGAGCGCGCGGCCTTCGAGTACTACGCTCCGGGCGAAGGGCGAGCGGGAAGTAGGGTCGGTATAGCTGAGGCTGGACCCAGGGTACAGACGTGCAGTCGATCCATCGGCTAAGGTGATGAGGCGGGCGGTTTCGTTCTGGGCGACGCGGATCGTCGTCGTGCCCAGATCGCGTTGGGCCAGCAGGACGGCAAGCGCAGCAAACGCCACCAGAGCCACACCGACAGCCGTACGCCAGATCCATCTGCGCGACGTACGAGAGGCCTGAGCGTTGCGCACGGCATCGCGATCGACGCGGGGTCTGCGGCTGGTCAACGCCGCTTCCATCCAGCAAGAAGCAAAGGCCTCTGCATCTGCACGATTTCGGGAGCGAATCGCGGACTCGGGTGAATCGTCGGCGGCCGCTGCCAAGGTTGTCTGAGCGTCGGCGAGCAAGGCGCGTTCTTCGCTCGTGAGCGCGTCGGCGCACCCGGACGCGTCAAGGGCATCGATGATAAACGTCCTCGGGGGAACGCGGCTGTCGAGGTCGTCGCGGCACGCACGCAGCAGCCGGTTCGCCTTGGCGAAGGCGACGGCGAAGGCGGGGTCCGAAGCCAGACGGTCGCGAAGGGCTTCGCGGTCGTTTGAAGTGTCGAGCCGGGCGTCGAGCGCGTCGTCGAAAGCGTTCATGGTAGAGTAGGAACCGATGTGCTCCTTAGCCGCGCGCTCTGGTAAAAAGGTAACGGGCGAACCGTCGGGAGCGTCACGTGAACAGTTCGTGTGCGAGTGCGACTAGTCCACCGAGCGCAAATGTCAGGCTCCGCAGTTTTTCGGTTGCGCGCTTGACTTGCATCTTTATCGCGGCTTCGGTGGAGTCGACCATCTGCGCGATTTCTTCGTACCGGTACCCGTAGGCTTTGAGCGTCAGGATTTGGCGAGCATGTGGGGTGAGCGTCGAGAGTAGCGTTTCAGCGTCCATTTCCATCCCTGCAGGCGCGTCGTGTGACGTACCAGCGGGCAGATCGGGGTCGTAGAGTTGTTCGCGCAGCGTGTAGCGCCCTCGGTAGTAATCTTGCAACTCGAATAGTGCGGCTTTCATCGCAAACCCCTTGAACCGCGCGGGGTCCTGTATGCGGTCGAAGCTACCGTGCAAGCGCAGTAGCGCGTTCTGCACTAAGTCGTCTACCTCGGCAACGCGTCCGATACGTGCTGCGAAGAATCGTTCGAAGACCGGCTTGATTGTCCGCAAAACCTCCGATTGGGCACGTGCATCGCCGCTTCGTGCTCGTCCAACGAGAAGGGGTGTGAGAGCATCCATCGAATCAATCGGCAGGTCTGGCGATCACGAACAACCCTGCCAATACGAGCCCCCCTCCTATCCAGAACCACCCGCCCAGCACTTCATTCCAGAACACTACCGCCAGCAGTGTCGCGATGACCGGCGTCAGCAGCCGAAACGTGGTCACTACGACGGCGGAGAGCCTAGCGGATGCGACGCTGTAGAGAAACGTGGGAAGTGCTGTTACGACAACGCCTAGCGCCAACAACGCGCCCAGATTGCCCTGCCACTCCTCTACCGTCGGCAGTATCGGCGACGCGACGACTATACCGACGGCGAATGTCAGCACCGTAACTATGCTTGGACGTGGCTGGACGCCTCCACGCTCGGCAAGGCCAGCAAAGATCAACGAGTAGAGTGCCCCGATCAACGCAGCGACTAACGCCATTCCTGCGCCGAACAAGTGCCCATCTGCCGATGGACCGCCTAGCACGTCCGGAAGTAGCATCACGCACAAACCGATGAACGCGATCAACGCGCCGGCGAGTTCTCGGCGCGTTACCGAATCACGTCGCACCAGCCGAATGCTCAGCACGAACAGCGGCGCCGTATTTACGAGCAGCGTTCCTTCCGCGACCGTCGTCAGCGTAAATGCCGTCACCGATGCGAGGTAGTAGCCAACCATCAAACAGGCGAGCACCCACGCCGCGCCCATTCGGATCGTCTCCAGCAGGCGTCGCCGCTCCACCCACAAGATGGGTACCAGCGCTACGAATGCGACCGCGAACCGAGACGCCGCAATCGTCGGCGCACCCATAGGAACACTCCCTGTCGACGCCGACTGCACGAAAAAACCGGCGGGCGACCAGGCCATTGCCGTACCCACAATCGCCAGCATACCCAACGCATCGTGGCGCGTCGAGGTGGACGTGGGGGCGATAGACGTAGCGATGGGTGTGGTAGGCTAGAGCAAACGACAGTTAGTCGTGCAGTGGCTCGAAACGGTTGGCGTCGCGGTTCTTGCGGACATTGCCAGGAGCAAACACGTGCCCATTCATCGCGATCCAGACGCCATGCGGAGCAGTTTGAGCAGCAGCAAAAGCGAAGCCGATGTTGAACGTAGCATCGGTCGTCCGAAAGCGCGCCGGAGCTAGCGATCCCACAAGTACGACTGTCTTGTTCGTCACCTCGCCGATGGCTTGAGCGGTCAGTACCATCGTGTCCGTACCGTGCGTCACGACGATATGTTCGGCTCTACAAGCGTGGACGTTGCGGGCGATGCGGGCGCGGTCTTCATTGGTCAGTTCCAGGCTGTCCTTGCTCATCAGCTGCTCGGTGACGAATCGGGCCGTCACCCCAGCGTCTCGCAGAATCTGTCCCACCTGTGGCTCACCGACGGCGTATGCACTGCTCGCGTCGAAGTATTCTTTGTCGATGGTGCCGCCTGTCGTGAAGATGTGAACCATGCTGCCGTAGTGTGGAGTCCGAAAGGGTACGGCGCGCTGCGGGCACACAAATCGAACTGCGTGCGAAACGTGTCGAAATCCGGCACGCAGCGTCCACAACTAGCCCCAACGCCCCACCTCACCTGCTCACCACTCTGATCAGCCGCCGGGAAGCGACGGCGGTGCATCCATAACCGACAGCCGCGTCAACATAAACGCAAAAACGCCCCTAGGAAGCTCCTAAGGGCGTTTGTTGCGGTCCGGACGGGACAAATTGGCTAGAACGAGCGCGAAACGTAGCGAACACTAGCAAACGAGGAAACAAGGGCTTAGGGCGCGCTTTATGTTCGCTCTTGTTCGCGTAAGTCCGCTGACATTCGGCAACCTGCGTCAACACGTGCGTCAACACTTTCAGTCTCTCCCCCGCCGCCGATGGTCCGGCTCTACCTCACCAAGAGATCCGGCTACCCGGCTACGCGCCCGGTATCGGTTCGCCTGTCGATCCGCCGACATCGTGGGCACCGGCTCACGTTCGGGCTGCCGCTCAAAGTCGCTCCGAAGGACTGGCACGACC
>CAXBBB010000351.1:0-3709 GCA_963973615.1 uncultured Rhodothermales bacterium
GAGACCGAGTTTCCGATGACGCGCCACCGCCTCGTCGACCAGAGCATCGCCTACCTGCTCAAAAGCCCGGACAAGCACCTCTATCGCTGGATCGAGCGCTCGCACACGTATTTCCCGATGATCGAGCAGATCCTCGAGGAAGAGGGCGTGCCGGACGAGTTGAAGTACCTCGCCATGATCGAGAGCGGGCTGCGTCCGAACGTCAACAGCTGGGCGCAAGCCGGTGGCCTGTGGCAGTTCATCCGCCCGACCGGACGTGCCTACGGCCTCGAAGTCAACGAGTGGGTCGACGAGCGGATGGACCCCGAGAAGGCCACGCGCGCCGCAGCCCGTCACTTGCGCGACCTGCACACGATGTTCGGTGGCGACTGGCAACTGGCACTGGCTGGCTACAACTGCTCGCCCGCGAGGATCAAACGCGCCCTTCGCCGCGCCGAAAGCCGCCTGGGACGCACACCGACATTCTGGGACATCTACGACGACATCCCGCGCGAGACGCGCAACTACGTCCCGCAGTTTATCGCGACGGCGCTGCTAGTTTCCAACCCGTCGGCTCTCGACCTGACGAGCCTGACTCCGGGACCGCGCTACACGTATGAGCGCGTCGCCGTCAAGGGACCGCTGCCGCTCGACCGTGCTGCCGAACTAGCGGGAGTCGACGAGCAGGTCGTGCGCGCGCTCAACCCCGAACTGCGCCGTGCTATCGTACCGCGCACCAACGGGCACTACGCATTGCGCCTCCCCGCCGGTACCGCCGCGACGCTCGTCGCCGCGCTGGGTGGATCCGAGCAGAGCGGCCCAGAAACCGAGCACACCGTCGAAACGGGCGACTCGCTGAGCAAGCTTGCACGTCGCTACGGAACGACCGTAGAAGCCATTCAGAGCCGCAACAATCTAGCTTCCAAAGAACTCGTACTGGGCGAAGCACTCATCATTCCGGCTCCGTACTCAGAAGCCACCGGCGGCGTCGCACTGGCCAACGGACAGATTGAATACGTTCAGTACGCCGCACGCCAGTCGCGTCCGATCCAAATGGGCGATGGCTCACAGATCACCCCGACCTTCGCGGCGAACCGGTCGACCTCGTCCAGCCCAACGCGCTCGTCTTCGTCCGCATCGTCTTCCACCCGTAGCACGCCGACGCGGACGGTTTCCGCCGAAACCCGCTCGCGCACTGTCTACCGCGTCAAACGTGGCGACAACCTGTCGAAGATTGCGCAGCGCTACGGCGTCACCGTCGGGCAGATTCGCAACTGGAACGACCTGTCGGGCAGCACCATCCGCTCGGGACAACGCCTAACCCTCTACACCGACGGGTCGGCCCCGGCTGCTGCGTCGGCATCGTCGGCCCCCGTCCGCTCGGCCAGCTACCGCGTGCAGCGCGGCGACAACCTGTCCGAAATCGCCCAGCGGCACGGGACGACGGTCGCCAACCTGCGCGAGTGGAATAACCTGTCGGGCAGCACCATCCGCTCGGGGCAAAACCTCAAAGTCCAGGCACCAGCTTCGGCGTCTACGCACCGCGTCGTGCGCGGCGACAACCTCACCGCGATCGCGCAGCGCTACGGCGTTACCGTCCAGCAACTGCGCGCGTGGAATGACCTGTCCGGTTCCACCATCCGCCCGGGCCAGCGCCTGCGCGTGAGCGGCTAAAACCGGACGCAGCGGGATGGAGGAGAAGAGGCTGTGGCTGCCTCACCATTCCCCAACGAGGGCGCGTGCATTCCCCCGCACGTGCCCTCGGCTGCGTTTTGTCGGTGTCGTATGGGCGGTGATCGACGCAAGTGTCGCCCATACGTGTGGTGGAATGGGCAGCATGCAGAACATCGCGTGCCTCTGACCCTCGTCATCCCCGACTTGATCGGGGATCCAGCATGCAGAACAGATCGGCGCAGCTGATTCCACATCAAACGCCCCGCGATAAAACGAGCCGATGTCACCAGTTGTCGATTCCCGCGCGGAGGCTACGGTTTATCCGGATTTCGGAGGCTAGCCTCCACTTCGCCGCCGTCTTCCCTTTCGAGCTTCACGTGTAGACCGGCCTCAGACGGACCGGCGATCAAGACGCGAAGCGGAGGGCGCGTAACGAGCGCATCCGTGTTTGAGCGAGCTTGCGAGCGAGTTTGGTGCGCTCAGCGTCCGAAGCGCAGCGTCCGCCGGTGCGACGTACGCCGGTGCGACGTACGCCTTGATTTTTGTGTCACTTTGTATCAAGACAAAGGGACGAATGCACGCCCGTCACGCACAAGCTGAACCAACTTACCTGACTGAATTCGGCTGCGCCGATCTGCTTTTCAGTACTGGATCCCCGATCAAGTCGGGGATGACGATGTTGAGAGTGGCGAGGTTGATGCAGCGCAGCATCGGGAATGACGAGGTGGAGAGGCGCACGTGCTGTGCTTGCTCCGTCAATCACTCAGGTAGCGATCCAACGTCGCGCGCCAGCTGGGGCTTTCGGTACGTTCGAGCAGGGCGCGCGTCAGCGGCTCGCGCAGCGCGCTGTTCGGGGCGACGGCCATCGCCCACCGCTCCGACACCGACGCCATCGGCGACACGCGCATATCACTCTTGATGTTCAGCGCAGCCAACTGCGCATGGATGACTGGGACGGCGCCGATAAGCGCATCGAGGCTGTCGCCTTGAACGGCGAGTAGCCCTGTCCCGAGGTCAGGAAACGTGCGATAGCTCAAGCCCTCAGCGCGAAGAACGTCGGCGGCATACGACCCCGCGATGGCGCCGACGGTTTTGCCTTTCAGGTCACCGGGAAGCTGGACGCCACCGCTCGCTCCGCTGCCACGGCCTCCACCGATGCCCAACGCAGCGACGAGTGCCGTCGTCAGCGCGGCAGTCACGGCCATCGAGAGGAGCATCCACATCAGCGCCGAAATGCGCCCACCGACAGACCGAGGCGCTTTGTCGCCGTAGCCGATCGTCGTCATTGTGACGCCTGCCCACCAGAAGCCGTCCCATATGCCGACCTTTCCCGTCCGAAACTCGTCGTCGTTTTCTGATCGTTCGAACGCCCACACGATCACGCCAACGACGAGCATCAAGACCGACAGCCCGAGCACGATGCGCAGAAACGTCGGGTTAAAGAAATTGACGAGCACCCTGACCAGCGTACCCTGCTGCTTTTCGGCGATCCCCAGGCGAGGCGTGTAATACGCCGGAAGGAAGTCGGCGTGGTTGAGATCTTCCAGCGTGACGGTCGACGTCAACGCTACGTCGGCGCCCGTTCGGAGCGCTGACGTGAGCAGGCTATCAGCGTCGACTTCCATCAACTGCGCGTCGAAGCCGGCCTCTCGTCCCATCGACCGCCACAACTCGACGGCGGCCCCGTCCCACGTACCATCGGGCAGCTTGATCGCGAACGGCGGGGCGTGGTGGACGGCGGCGATCAGAGTGCCACTCAGAGCGGGCGAACTCAGTGTATCGGTAGGCTGCGCAGCTAGCGGCGCGGCGAAGAAGGCGAAGAGGAATACGGCGAGACGCACGAAATCAGGCGATCGGGTGAGGCACTGACACCGATTCGCGATAGCTTCCGTTCGTCTGTTACGACACCTTCGCTGACGTTACTCACGCCGCAGCGCCTCGATGGGGTCGAGTTTGGAGGCGCGCCAAGCCGGATACACCCCGAACGTCAGCGCGAATCCCGTCACGCCGACGACAGCCACGACGACCCACACCCACGGCACGACGAACGGCGCCT
>CAXBBB010000352.1:0-3708 GCA_963973615.1 uncultured Rhodothermales bacterium
GGGTGCATCGGCAGCGACGCCAAGCGCCTGGAGGAAGCGGGCGTCGCGCTCGCGCAACTGCTCGCGGTAATCGCGCGCGTTCTGCTCGGCCAGCGACGCAACGCTGACGTGCTCGCTCACCCTATCGACCAGGTTCAGAATCTCGGTCGTCGCCAGCTCAGTCGCCGCCGTCACCTTTTCGAGTTGCGTCGCCGCAGACGGCATCCGCGAGGTCGAAAACGAAAGCGACGTGCTGATGTCGTTGAGCAGTGGGGAAATGTCGCCGACGAACTGCAGCAGATCTTCGATGAGCGGGATCGAGCGCTGTCCGATGACGAAAAAGGACCGCATCTCGTCCAGCTTGTGCATGACGACCGAAAAGTCGACGCGGGCGGGCGAGTGTGACATGATAGGAGGGGTTGGGGGGGTGAGCAGCGCGTCGCGCCGACGATGGAAGCAGGCTTACGCGGCCTGCAAACGGCGCAGGATCGCGTCGATCTTGCTCTTGAGGACGTCAGGCGTAAAGGGCTTGACGACGTAGTTGTTGACGCGCGCCTGCATCGCGGCGACCACGTCTTCCTTCATGCCACGCGTGGTGACCATGAGGATCGGCAGATCGGCATGCTTAGGGTTGGCACGGATCGCGCGAACGAGCTCGAGCCCATTCACGTTGGGCATGTTCCAGTCGGTGAGAACGAACTCGATGTCTGGATGCTCTTCCATTCGGGCGAGGGCTTCGCCGCCGTCTTCGGCTTCGACGACTTCGGGGTATCCGATCTCGCGGAGCGCGTTGGCTACGATGCGGCGCATGGTGGGCGAGTCGTCAACGACAAGGCATTTCATGGCGCTTGGGGTTGGGTAACGGGTAGTGGGGGACCGGGTGCGTCGGAGCCACGTGTGACGCGCTGCCCCGGTAGGTCTGCCCCTTAGCTATCGGCTCCGCCCGCTCGACCTTTAGACGACCCGGATATTTTTATAGCGGGTACCCGAATGAGAGAGGCGACCTCGACCTTCCAAAGATGTCAACTCTTGAAGAGTTGACATCTTTACGCCACTGAACGCATAGCTCCGCAGAAACCGCACCTTTCAACTGCGATTGAAAACGATCTCCGCACGCCGACTTCAATTGCCCCGTCGCCCGGCATGTCGTAGCGTTCCGCTCCAGCTCAACCGCTTTCTCGCGCCTATGCCGACCCTCACGCACCCCGACCGTTTCGAGCACCGCCACAACGGCCCTTCTCCGGCTGAAGTCGACGCGATGCTCGCTGCCGTCCAATGCGACAGCCTCGACCAGTTAGCCGATCAGACCGTCCCATCTGCCATCCGCATGGAAGGCGCGCTCGATCTGCCTGCCGCCGTCAGCGAGCAAGCGCTTCTGGAGCGTGCGTCGGCTCTGGCGAGCCGCAACGACATCCGTCGCTCGTTCATCGGCATGGGCTACCACGATACCCAGACGCCGCCGGTCATCCAGCGCAACCTGTTCGAAAACCCAAACTGGTACACGCAGTACACACCCTACCAGGCGGAGATCGCGCAGGGACGCTTGGAGATGCTGCTCAACTACCAGACGCTGATCAGCGACCTGACCGGACTCGAAATCGCCAACGCGAGCCTGCTCGACGAAGGCACGGCGGCGGCCGAGGCGATGATGATGCTGGCACGGACGGCAAAAAAACGCAACCGCTTCCTGGTGTCGGACCGCTGCCATCCCCAGACGATCTCCGTCGTCGAGGCCCGCGCTGTTCCCATGGATATTCAGGTCGAAGTCGGCGACCACAGCACCTGGTCGTTCGGCGACGACGTGATTGGCTGCCTCGTTCAGTACCCCGCCACCGATGGTGAGGTCGTCGATTACTCGGCGACGGCGGAAGCGGCGCACGAAGCCGGAGCGTATGTCGTCGCAGCGTGCGACCTGCTCGCGCTGTGTGTGCTTGAGGCGCCCGGCGTCTGGGGCGCGGACGTGGCGGTCGGCAACAGCCAGCGCTTCGGCGTGCCGCTGGGTTACGGCGGACCGCACGCGGCCTTCTTCGCTACCCGAGAGGAGTTCAAGCGCAACGTCCCCGGACGCATTATTGGCGTGACCCAGGACATGGACGGCGGCTACGCACTCCGCATGGCACTCCAGACGCGCGAGCAGCACATCCGCCGCGACAAAGCCACCAGCAATATCTGTACGGCCCAGGTGCTCTTGGCCAACATGGCCGCCGCCTACGCCGTCTACCACGGACCGGACCGCCTGCGCGCCATCGCGAATCTGTGTCACACCGCCGCCCGCACAGTCGCCGCCGGACTGGTCGAGCAAGGGCACACCGTCCGCTATGCAGACTTCTTCGACACGCTTCGCGTCGACGCCAACGGACTAGATGCGGACGACATCTACGAAGCCTGCGACCTCAACCGCATTAACCTCCGCGCGTTTGACGACGGCTCATGGGGCATCGCGCTCGACGAAACCGCTACAGCCGAGGACATCGACGCGCTACTGGCCGTGTTTGCGACGGACGAAGCCAGCGAAGATCTCAGCGCCGACGACCTCGCCGCACACCTCGAAGGCGACGCCTACGCCGGGCCGCTCGCACGCACGACCGACTACCTCACGCACCCGACGTTTCACGCCTACCACAGCGAGACAACGATGATGCGGTACCTGACGCGCCTGAGCCGCAAGGACCTGTCGCTCACGTCGAGCATGATTCCGCTCGGAAGCTGCACGATGAAGCTCAACGCCGCGTCCGAGTTGATGCCAGTGTCGATGGCCGGATTCTCCAAGCTGCACCCGTTCGCGCCAGTCGATCAGGCGGCGGGCTACCACGCGATGATGGACGAACTGCGCGACTGGCTCTCAGAGATTACGGGCTTTCACACCGTCAGCTTGCAGCCCAACAGTGGCGCATCGGGAGAATACGCGGGCCTGCTCACCATCCGCGCCTACCACCTGTCGCGCGGCGATGATCAGCGCGACATCTGCCTGATCCCCACGTCCGCGCACGGCACCAACCCGGCGAGCGCGGTCATGGCCGGGATGAAAGTCGTCCCCGTCAAGACGACCGAAGACGGCCGCATCGATTTGGACGACCTGACGGCCAAAGCCGAGAAGCATGCCGACAACCTCGCCGCGCTGATGGTGACGTATCCGAGCACGTTCGGCGTATTCGAAAAGGGTATTCGCGACGTGTGCGACGCCATTCACGCCAATGGCGGGCAGGTCTACATGGACGGAGCCAACATGAACGCCCAGGTTGGCCTGTGCCGCCCCGGTGACTTCGGCGCTGACGTGTGCCACTTGAACCTGCACAAGACGTTCGCCATCCCCCACGGCGGCGGCGGACCAGGCATGGGTCCTATCGGCGTCGCCGAGCACCTGGCGCCGTTCCTGCCGGGCCACCCGGTCGTCGAAGGCGTCGGCGGCGATCAGGCGATTCAGCCGGTCAGCGCAGCGCCGTACGGCAGCGCGTCGATCCTGCTCATCTCGTGGGCCTACATCGCGATGATGGGCGGCGAAGGACTGACACGCGCGAGCCAACTCGCCATCCTCAACGCCAACTACGTCGCCGAGCGGATCAAGGACAGCTACGACATCCTTTTCCGAGGTCACGAAGGCCGCTGCGCGCACGAGTTCATCATGGACCTGCGCCCATTCAAAGAGCATGGACTCACCGAAGTCGACGTCGCCAAGCGCCTGATGGACTACGGCTACCACGCGCCGACGATGTCGTGGCCGGTCGTCGG
>CAXBBB010000353.1:0-3688 GCA_963973615.1 uncultured Rhodothermales bacterium
CACAACAAAGCCAGCGGCGCCTTGGTACCGAACAGCAGAAACGTCAGTGCGACGCCCGGCAGTGCGGCGTGTGAGATCGCGTCCCCCAGCAGACTCTGCCCGCGAAGGACAGCGAATGCGCCCAATGCTCCGCTCGTGGCTCCGAGCAGCGCGGCGCCCAGCGTGACCAAGCGCAACGTGTAGTCCAGCGTGATCAGATCACCCATACCTTAAGCGTCCAGCAGCGCGAGCCGACCGCCATAGGCACGGCGCAGGTTCTCGTCCGTAAACACGTCTGCCACCGGACCGGCGGCGATTTTCTCGACGTTGAGCAACAGCACATCGTCGAAGTAGTCGGGCACAGTTTGCAGGTCGTGGTGGACGACGAGGACCGTTTTGCCTCGACTGCGCAAGTCGCGGAGCAGATCGATCACGGCGCGCTCGGTCGTCGCATCGACGCCTTGAAAGGGCTCGTCCATGAAGTAGAGGTCGGCGTCCTGGACCAGAGCGCGAGCCAGAAACGTGCGCTGTTGTTGACCTCCGCTCAGTTGCGCGATCTGGCGATCTGCAAGTCCGTCCAGCCCGACCTGAGCGATGGCCGCAGTGGCGAGTCGGCGCTCGCGTTTGCCGGGGCGTTTAAACCACCCGAGCGTGCCATAGAGTCCCATCGTCACCACATCGCGAACGGTCGTCGGAAAATCCCAGTCGACGCTCCCCCGCTGCGGCACGTAGCCGACGCGCCTACGGGCGCGTTTGTAGGGCTGACCGAAGATGCGGACTTCTCCGGCAGCGCGCGGCGTCAGACCCAGAATCGCCTTGATGAGCGTCGTCTTTCCCGCACCGTTGGGGCCGACAATCGCCATCAATCGCCCCGGCTGCACGCGCAGATCGATGTCCCACAGGACGGGCTTCTCGGCGTAGGCGACGGTCAAGTCGTCGACGGCCAGTGCGGGTTCACCAACGTGATCCCTTGCGGATGCGCCGATGAGGGGCGGAGTCGGGTCGGACTGCGTACTCATGCGTCGGGAGCGAGCGCGTCGGCGATGGTCGTGATGTTGGCGCGCATCATGCCCTCATAGGTGGCGGCGGGCGTGCCGTCGTCACCCAGCGCGTCCGAGAACAGGCTTCCGCCGATCTGCACGTCATGCCCGCGCGAGCGTACGGCTTCCTGAACCGCTTCGATGCTACGCGGCGACACGCTCGACTCGACGAAAATGGCCGGAATGCGCCGACTAGCGATAGAGGCGGCCAAGTTCTGAACGTCAGCGGTGCCGGCTTCGGTCGCTGTCGAAATGCCCTGCAAGCCTTCCACTCGGAAGCCGTAGGTACGCCCGAAGTAGTTGAACGCGTCGTGCGCCGTCACGAGTACGCGGCGGTCAGGAGGAACGCGCGACAGGATCGTTCGGAGGTCAGCATCCAATGCGTCGAGTCGGGACAGGTAGGCGTCGCGATTGGAACGGTAGATCTCCGCGTTTTCGGGATCAAAGTCGATCAGCGCCTGCGCCGTGCGTTCGGCAGCGCGACGCCACAGCGGGACGCTCATCCAAACGTGTGGATCGGCCTGGCCGGGGTAGTTGGCTGAAGCCACCAAACTGTCGCGCGGTAAATCATCGGTCACGGCAAAAGTCGGTCGGCCCAGGCGATCCATCTGCTCGAACACCTCCTCCATTCGCCCTTCCAGATGCAATCCGCTGTATAGGATCAGATCAGCATTTCCCAACGTCTGCACGTCGCCTTGTGAGGCTTGGTAGAGGTGGGGGTCGACGCCCGCGCCCATCAGCGCTTCGACGGTAGCCGCATCGCCTGCGATCTGCCGCGCGAGATCACCCACGATGCTAGTCGTTGCTACAATGCGGATCGGCCCGTCACCGCGCTCAGTCGTCTGCGGTTGACACGCGGATAGAAAGACGAGGCAAAAGAGGAGCAACAGGCGCATGGCGTCGAGTAAAGTTCGACACGAATACCTGCGCGTTGGCCATCTTGTTCTGTTATGCCATTCCGATTTTAGCCTTGGCTAAAAATTGGGCTGGCGGCTTTCGTTCTACGACAGCAATTGCGTCAGCTTGAGCAGTTCGAAGTTGATGTTCTTCTTACGGCTCCACACGCTTCGCATCGTGGTTAAGCGCACCTCGCCATTCTGAACGCCGACCATCACGTTGGTATGCCCCTCGATGAGCGCTTCAATCGCGCCGACGCCCATCCGAGAGGCCAGCACGCGGTCCCTAGCCGATGGTGCGCCACCGCGCTGGATGTGCCCCAGAATACAGACGCGCAGATCAATGGAATCAAACGACGGATCGGCGCGGAAGGCGCTTTCGAGCGCAGCGGCTCCACCCAATTCCTCCCCTTCGGCCACGACGACGATAGACGAGCGGGTCTGGGCCAGCATCAACGTCAGCACCCGGTCCTTGATGTCGTCCAGGTTAGCGATGGTCTCGGGGATCAGCACCATCTCAGCGCCGCCGCCAATGGCACAGTTGAGCGCGATAAAGCCCGCGTCGCGTCCCATCACTTCGATCAGAAACAGGCGATCGTGGGCGTCGGCGGTGTCTCGGATGCGGTCGATGTTTTCGATGGCCGTGTTGAGCGCCGTGTCGTACCCAATCGTCTCGTCAGTCCCAAACAGGTCGTTATCGATCGTACCGGGGCAGCCGATGATCGGGAATCCGTGTTCTTCGTGGAAGAGAACGGCACCTCGAAATGTCCCATCTCCACCAACGCCTACGAGCGCATCGACTCCTGCCTTGCGTAGGTTTTCGGCGGCCTGCATCCGGCCTTCCGAGGTGCGAAATCGATCTGAGCGTGCGCTTTTTAGGATTGTACCTCCAAGCTGGACAATGTTACTGACTGAACGCCCGTCCATCTCGACGAAGTCGCCTTCGATCATGCCCTCGTACCCGCGCCGCACGCCGACGACATCCAAGTCGTTGGCGACGGCCGTGCGAACGACGGCGCGGACGCACGCGTTCATTCCGGGAGCATCTCCACCGGACGTATAGACGGCGATGCGGTTTAGTTCAGCCATGTGTCAAGTTGGGGCGTGAGTCAGTATCCAAAGAAACGCACGAGCGGTGCCGTAGGTCATACCTCCGCACAATCGTCACGCCGCGGACATTTCAAGCGTCCCGTCAGGTACTGATACCGCTTCACTCGGAAGACGGAGCATCGTACCGAGAGGCATCCTCTAACGAGCGCGTCTCCCCCGGTTCGTAAACCGGAGGAGACGCGGAGAGCCTGTTGGAGCAGCGAGCTACCGGATGTGGTGCACCATCTTCTGCGCTACACCCGCCGCCGTCTCGAATCGAACGATGTAGGCTCCGCTCGGAAGCGACGAGCTATCCCATGAGAGGACGAGCGGTCCCGGGGCGATCGGAGTGTCCAACAGACGTGCTACTTCTCGCCCAAGCAGGTCGAACACACTCACGCGAGCGGCTCCCGCGCCGTTCGAGGTTAGATGGATGCGCGCGTCGCCGGAAGTCGGGTTGGGCACTACCTGCACGGTCGGCGCGTCCAGCCGAAGACCGGGAGCGGCATCGGTCGTCACCCCGCCGTTCGCATCCACGCTGACGGTGAGCAGTTCGTATCCAGAGACGTAACTCGTCGTCAAACCAAACTGCTCGTCGGGGTAATACTCGATCTGCCCCACCAGTAGCAGCGATCCGTCGGGCTGAGGGGTGATGTCTGAAAAGAACGCATAGACATCGTCGCC
>CAXBBB010000354.1:0-3678 GCA_963973615.1 uncultured Rhodothermales bacterium
CATTCGGTGGGAGCATGACCGTCGTGGGGGTATTGTCGGTCGAGAACGAGTGGGTGCGGGATGATGCCTTTCGCGTGGCGGCCTTTGTGGATGGCGAACTGCGAGGCGTCGCCCAAGGTCAACGTGTGGGCGGACAGGTGCTGTTCTTTTTGGTCGTCTACGGCGACCACCCAGGCGGAGCGGTAGCGTTTCGCGCCCACGCCCCCGGCCTGGGTGTGCTTGTGCTGGACGAAACGCTCACCTACCAAAACGACGCTACCGTGGGCACGCCAGGCGCTCCGTTTGCGTGGGATGCCCCGCTCGGCGCTGACCAACTACGTCCCGACTGGTGGGTTGATGCGTCGGCATTTTCCGAGTCGATGACGCTGGTCGCAACGGTCGACTTCGAGGGGCGCCCGTCGGCTGCCGATCGCGATCTGCTCGCTGTCGTGGCCGGTGGTGTTGTGCGAGGCGTAGCCGCTCTCTCCCAAACCCAGGCCTCGTCAGGACAGCGCCTTTACTTCGTGACCATTTACGGAGGGAGCACGAGCGAGAGCTTGACGCTAGAAGCCTTCGACAGCGACACCGGCCAGCGCTATTCGGCTACTGAACCACTCGTGTATGCGCCGAACCGCTCCACCGGATCGGTGATGGCTCCGCGACATATCGCCACCAGCACCTATGCCCCTGGACAACTCGTCGTGTGGCCCGGAGATGCTGACAACAACGGAATCGTCAATCAAAACGACCTGCTGCCCATCTCCACCTACTTCGGCAGGCAAGGTCCTGGCCGCACCAGTATGACTTGGGCACATGTGTTAGTGTCGCCCTGGCCGCTCGTGCGCGCGACCTACGCCGACACGGACGGCAACGGAACCGTCAATCAAAATGACCTGCTGCCCCTCGCCAACCATTTCGGACGGACTACGGGGTCGGCCGGCGGGGAGACAGCCGCGAAGAGCCGGCAGTTTCCCTCTGTGTCCCTCGATGTGCCCAGCAACTTGGCTCCTGGCGAAGACGTGGTGGTTCAGCTTCGCGCCTCTTCCGCCGCCAACTTGCAAGGGGTGGGAGGTCAATTCGGCTTCGACTTGGCGGCCCTCGATGTCGTACGGGTGGAGATGGCTCCCCTGGTGCAGCAGGCCATTGATCGCGGACAGGCCATACACATCGTCCGACTGGAGAGAGACCGTTTGGCGCTATCGCTGGCGCGCACCGATGGCTTCCCACTGGTCGACTCTACAGAAGCCAAATTGGCGACTATCCACCTACGGGCGCGCGACGTCTCCCCCGCTACGGATTCCGTCGATTGGGAGCTTGGCGACCTCTCGTTACTGCTGACCGACGGCTACATCACGCCTGCCCCCTCTCTGTTCTCCCGCTCCGCCATCCGAGCTGAGACCAGTACCAGCGACACGCCGTATCGGACGCGAGAGATAGGCCTTGGCCGCCCCGTCCCTAACCCTGCCCGCACCCACGCGGCAGTCGAAGTCATAGTCCCCTCCGCAACGACAGGACGCCTCACCCTCTATAACGTCGTAGGACGGGAGGCCTGGAGCGCGACGGTCACCTCTGCGGACCACCGCATCGTACTGCCCTTGGCTCAGATGCCAGCAGGTCTCTACCTGGTGCGGCTGGTCGCTGGCAGTCAAACCTTCCAGCACACGTTCACAGTAGTTCCATAGTTATGTACCCCCGCCTCCTCGTCTTAGTCCTGTCCGCAATGTGGCCAGCCGTTGTCTTCGCGCAGGCGCCCCTCTTCCTGAGAGCGAGCGACGTATCGGTCGAGATAGGCGACGAGTTCTGGGTAGCGCTACAGGTCGGGACCGACAGCCAGCCGATGAACAACGTCTACTTCGTCGGCGCTCAGATTCACTTCGATGCTAGCCAGTTCGAACTGGTCTCCGCTCCACGTGGATCGCTCTTTGCCAATCGGTTCGACGGCTTGAACGACCCACTCGAGGTGCGCCGCTTCGTCCAGCCATCGGACGATTTAGATACCGACGGCAGCGCCGACGGGCAGAGCTACTACGCGTATTCGGTGTCGCTCGTTGGAACCGATGCAACGCCTGCTGCCGCACCGGCCACCGTCCTGATGCTGGGATTTCGGGTTCGAAGCGGAGCGTCTTCTGGCTTGGCCGGGTTTCGGCTGACCGAGGCTCGGGCTGCCGCCCCCCCCGACGACCAGGGCAACCCTACTCCGATTGTGGTACGGCCACAGGGCGCGGACGTAGTCGTTGGAAACCCCAGTGGAGTTGCCATCGCACGCACCAACGTATCGCCCCCTTCGGGTGCTCAGAAAGCGGTCGTGCCGCTCCCTGCAGGCTTCGACGAGGTCGAGTTAGGCTTCGTCTCGCTCAGTTCCACCGCCGAGGTTACAGCGATCCGCGACGCCTCGACGCCCAGCGGCACCGCGCTACCTAGCAACCTGTCGTTTGTGACAGACGGAGTGTGGCAGTTCGATCAGATAGGCGCAGACTCGTTCGAAGCAGAGGTATGCTTTTCCTTCGACCTCCTCATCCCCGAAGCACAGCGCGTTCCAAACGAGGTGCTCATCTACCGGAGAGCCGACAACGCCTCGCCTTGGACGGCGCTGTCCACACACCTCCAGCCCAGTGCTGCCACTCCCGAGCAGGTGTGCGCGACTGTGACCTCATTCAGCACGTTCGCCCTTGCGGCTCCCACGGCTGCTCTACCTGTCGAACTGGTAGGGTTCAGCGCGGTGTTAGACGGCGCGCGTGCACGACTCGTCTGGGAGACCGCCAGCGAGACGGACAACGCCGGGTTCTGGGTTGAGCAGCGATGGGGAGGCGCTTCCGCTTGGCAGGTGCTGGGATGGGTCGAAGGGGCAGGCACGACGCTGGAGCGGCAGCACTATGCCTTCGACACCGTCGAGCTACCGCCAGGCGCTCACTATTTCCGATTGCGA
This sequence comes from uncultured Rhodothermales bacterium, assembly GCA_963973615.1. GTDB lineage: Bacteria > Bacteroidota > Rhodothermia > Rhodothermales > BA12 > CAXBBB01. The sequence continues at coordinate 2,906 of CAXBBB010000354.1, forward strand.
CAGGTGGATCTGGATGGCGCAACCGAGATCGGTGCCGAAATAGTCGTCACAGTCCCAGGTGCTTCGGCGCTATCGCTTGCACCCTTCGCACCACAGCCAATGCGCGGAACAGCGCAGGCCTTGCTGTCTGTCGAGGAGGCAGGATGGGTTCGCGTCGAGGTCTACGATCCGATGGGTCGGCGCGTGGCCCGTCTCTTCGAGGGGAATCTCGAACCGGGACGGGCTGAAGTCCTATCGCTATCGTCTCAGTGGCTCGCGCCTGGCGTCTACACTATCGTCGCGGCTAGCAAACGAGCGCAGGTGCTACAGCGTGCGGTGGTCCTCCGCTAGGCATCACTGATCTTCCGCGAGGCGGAGCGGCTCGATACCCGAGGGCGAGCTTGGGAGGTAGCACAGACCAGACGGTCCCTACTTCCAGCCGCCCAGCAGCCGAACAGCCACTCACTGTGCTCGCGAATGGGGTCATACCCCATTGTCAGGCAACAGTCCTTATAGCACCTCGCGCGCATGGATACGCATCAGCCCCAGATCGTTTTCTCTCGAAGCACCACTCTCATAGCGATCGAGATGCACGCTGAGGGTCGCCCAAACAAAGCGGCGGCCCCTCTGCTTGAGCAAAGGAGCCGCCGGAGACCAGACCGTCTCGAGTTACCGTACAATCGTCAGCATCCGGGTCTGCACGCTGCCGCCGGCTTCGAGCCGATACAGGTACGCGCCTGCCGAGAGTTCGACAGCCGACCAGGTGACGCTCTGCGGCCCCGCTGGCTGCACCG
>CAXBBB010000355.1:0-3677 GCA_963973615.1 uncultured Rhodothermales bacterium
CCCAGGTGTCGGTGTCGAAGAAGCGGGGCGTGGGGTTGGGCTGGGTCACGTCGACGACGCCGACGCGGATTTCGCTGTTGGCTTCGCCTGCTTTGGGATAGCGGAAGCGCTCATACGTCGGATACTGGCCGCGCAGGTCGGTCATGGCGAAGTCTCGGACGTTGGTCTCGTCGAGTTGTACGAAGGCGGCATACCGTCCATCCGGACTCCACCGCCAGCCGTCGCGAAGGCCGAACTCTTCCTCGTAAACCCAATCCGACGTTCCGTTGATGATCGTGCCTTCGGCGCCGTCGGTCGTGAGGGCGGTTTCGGCTCCGGTCGACAGGTCGACGACGAACAGATTGCGGTCGCGCACGAATGCGGCGCGCTGACCGTCGGGGCTGAGTTTGGCGAACATCTGAAAGCCTTTGCTGCGGTCGGCCAGCGGCATCACATCGCCGGTTGACAGGTCGAGCACGTAGTAATACCCTTTGGTGTTCAAGCGCCACACGCGCTCGCTGTCGGTGTAGAGAAGCACGCGGTCGCCGTCCATTCCATAGGCGTAGTCTTCGATAGCGATCTTCTCGCCCGTATCTGGGGCGATGAGGTCTGAGCCATCGATCAGCACGTCGCGCCTGTCGGTTTCGATGTTATAGCTGACCAGGTCGGTCCCGTCGTCGGTCTTCTCGACGTAAGTGACGACGGGACCGCTTTCGGCCCAGCGTCCGCCCTGAAAGCCCTGCTGCGAGAACGTGTTGGAGGCGTGTATGGCATCGAGCGTCAGGCGCTGCTGGGCGCGAGCGTCGCCAGCGGTTGTCGCGAGCAAAGTGCAGAGGGCGAGAAGAGAGAGGGCGCGCAGCATATACGGGGACGTTTCGTGTGGGGGAAACCGGCGGGCGGGCCGAGGAGATTAGAAGGGCTAAGATAACTGACTGATGTCTATGAGAAACGCCGCCACTCCGCCCGAACGTGTCCGCCTAAAGCAGGGCACGCACCTCGACGACCTTTTGGCGTTAGGCAGCGGTGACCTGAGTCTGACGCGGGCGGTGGTCTCATTGGGGGCGATCTGCCGCAACGCCAGGGCGCTCCACGCCAAAGCGGGAGGCGCCGACCTGATGGCCGTCGTCAAGGCCGATGCGTACGGACACGGCGCAGCCAGAGTGTCGCGGGCGTTGCAGGAGGACGGAGTCGGCGCGTTCGCCGTCGCTACGGCAGCCGAGGGGGTACGCCTGCGGGCGGCAGGCATCGAAGGGCGCATCCTCGTGTTTGGCCCGCCGCTCGCCGAGTGGCTACCCGCCTATCGCACGCACCGACTCGAAGCGACTGTCGTCTCGCTCGACGCCGCTCGGATGATGGCCACGCACGCCGAACCGCGCGAAACCCTCCGGGTCCACCTCAAAGTCGATACCGGGATGCACCGCTACGGCGTCGCACCAGAGCAAGCCGCCCAAGCTGTCGCTGCGCTCCACGCGCCGGGACTCGAACTCGCAGGCGTAATGACGCACTATGCGACGGCCGATGAGCCAGAAAGCGTCTACACGAACGAGCAGGCTGAGCGGTTCGCCTGGGTTCGTAGTCTCATTCCCGATGTGCCCGCTCATGCTCAAAACTCTGATGCGCTGATCCGCGGGCAGGGCTCGGCCGAGGGTGCTCAGTGGGTGCGGACGGGAGTGGCCCTGTACGGCCTGCTCTCACGTGAAGAGCAGACCATTTTTGGTGTCGAGGAGGCGATGCAGTTCTCGACTCGCGTCACACAGGTTCGCGATCTGCCAGCGGGAGAGGGCGTCTCGTACACGTTGAGTTGGCATTCAACTGTGCAGACACGCATCGCCACGATTGGCGCGGGCTATGCCGATGGGGTACCGCGCCTGCTCACCAATCGGGGAGAAATCGGTCTAAGCGGAAGGCGCGTGCCGATTCGAGGCAACGTCTGCATGGACGCGTTTATCGTCGAGGTGGGCCCAACCTCCGACGTGAAGGAAGGCGACGAAGCCATCCTCATGGGCCGAGGTGGACCGAGCGCTCAGGAAGTCGCTGTCTGGGCCGACACCATTTCGTACGAAATCGCCTGTCGCGTCGGGCAGCGCGTCGCGCGGGTGTGGGCGGAGGACTGAGTAGACTCCCAACCGGGATGTAGAGTATTAGGCCGCTCGCGAGTAGATGCGCGACCACACATCGTCGACGGTGGGGTCCTCAGCAACGGCAGAACGCGTGCGCTCCTCCGGTAAATTGACCAAGCGGAGCGGGAAAATAGACGACACGGCGGCGCTATCGCGGCGCTCTTCGATCTCGGCGAGGACAGAGGGCAGCAGGTCGCTCAGCGGACGGGGAGTGGACATGGCGGCAAGTGGTTGGCTTGGCGCAAGTTAGATATGGTAAGTGTCAGCCTAGTGTCATAGGTTCAAGGCCGTGTGTCACTTATTTCTTGGGGGCAAGGGAGGCGGAGTCAAGGACATGTTTTGTGCAAAGGAGCCTGGGCAGCCGTGCTGAGGCAGTTGCCACTTTGTAACTTGCCCGCTTATGTCCGTCTCCTGCACGCCACTCGAGTCCTTGCGCCTCGCCCTAGTTGGGCGTGTTGCTGCTTGGTGTGCGCTCGTCGCGATATCGTCAACGCTAGGGGCTCCGTTTGCCGTTGCGCAACAGGCCCAGTCTCAGTCTGCCTTCGATCAGGTGTGCCTCCAGGTTGGCCTAGGGGACGACGTGTGTGACGCACTGCGTATGGCTCCCGATACGGATGCTGCGCTGGCAGCGCTCGACCTCAGCAACGCGCAGCGTGCGGACGTTGCTGCGGTTTTGAATAGAACGCAGGGTTTTTCGGCTCCTCCACTTCCGCTGGCGGCGTTCGACTCGGCGCGTTCGTCGCTGCGTGGCGTTTCGTCTTCGGCTCCCGTTGTCTTTGCGACCGCTCGCTCTGTTTCCACGGTGCCTACTCCGCCCACGCTGGGCGCTGACGCGCTCGCCGAGATTGACGAGTGCATTTGCTCGCGTCCCGCTGCAACGGGGAGTTCGCCCCGTGCTCCCTGACGAGTACTCAGGTCTCCCGCTGAACTAGCGGTCGAGACGCTGCTTACCGGACGCGCTCCGGTCTATTTCAACTTTGCTGCCCGGCGAATCGCGCCGTGCAGCCCTGGTTTTTGAGCCAACTGGCTCGACTCCCCTAATCCAATCCCGAACCATGTCCCGAATTACTGGACGCCTAGTTTTGGTGGCGCTCTTTCTGCTCGTCACTGGCTACTATCTCTACCCGACCATCAGTTATTGGGCGCAGACGCGCAATTTCGACTCGCTTTCCCAAGAGGAGCGAGCCGAGGAGACCGTCCGCCTCGCCGACCTAAAGGAGCGCACTTTAAACCTGGGTCTCGACCTTCAGGGCGGCATTCACGTCACGATGGAAGTCCGCGTCGAAGCGCTCATTCGCGCCTTGGCCGAGCAGCCCGTCGATCCCACTGTCGACGCCGCGCTCGTTACCGCTCGCGAAGAAGTGCTCACGTCGGACACGCCGTTCTCGCGCCTCTTCGTCGACGCGTTCGAGGAGCAAAACCCCGACGGCCGTCTGTCGCGTTTCTTCCGTGACGATGCCGATCAGATTACGCGCCGCTCGTCCAACGACGAAATCCAGGCCTGGCTTCAGCGTGAAGCCGATGCTGCCGTCGACCGCGCCGTCGATCGACCGCAGCACGCGGGCGATTTCGAGAGCC
>CAXBBB010000356.1:0-3656 GCA_963973615.1 uncultured Rhodothermales bacterium
CAACGAAGACGCCGTCGCCGTCCAGCCCGAGTGGATAGACCGCGCTTCGGGGCGCTTCGTACCGATCCTGACCGACTTGCGCCGCCGCACGCAACCCTTCGTCCGCTACCGATTGGACGATGTACTCGTGATGCACTCCGCACCCTGCCCATGCGGATCCGTCTTCCGAGCGCTCGACCGCATCGAAGGCCGCGCCGACGACGTACTCCGTTGGCCTACGCCCGGCCAAGAACCCCGCGCCGTCTTCCCCGACTTCGTGAGCCGCGCCGTCTCGGGTGCCCACGCCGCCATCGCCGACTATAGCGTCGTCCAAACCGGCGATGGGTTGACCATCGCTCTATCACTCACCGATGCCTCCGCCGAGCGCTACGCCCAAGAAGCTGTTCGATTGGCCCTCGCCGCGTTGGCTGGCCGGCTCGATTGTATGCCGCTTTCGGTGCGGTTCGTCGACTATGACGCTGTCCCGCTCGAGTGCAAGCGTCGCCGCGTACGGTGTGAGGTGTAGCTGGCGTGATTATGACGCACGCACCTCACAGACCAAATCCGTTCAACCCCTCTCTCTTCGTCATTGTGAGGAGCAAAGCATCACCGATGCGAAGCGACATGACGTCTGAGTCGATTGCCGGATGTGGCAGCACGACTACGTTCTCGGGCTGAGTATCAAGCCGGCTTCTCTGTTGACCTCAGCACTGTCCGTCATCAGAACGTGGAAGTTTGACGCAAGAGTTGTCGGCATAGCTGGCAGCTTGGACGGTACCGGGCCGTCTAGGCCTGCCAGCCTCGGTCGCTGATGCCGCCCTTTTCGAGTACAAGCCCGCGCAGCAGAAAGCCCGCCGTCGCCGGGTTCGTCGCCAGCGGCACGTCGTGAACATTGCAGGTTCGGAGCAGCGTCTGGATGTCGGGATCGTGGGGGTGCTTGTCCATCGGATCGACGAAGAAAAACACACCCGCGACCTTACCGACGGCCACGCGGGCAGCAATCTGAACGTCACCACCGTAAGGCCCGCTAAGCAACCGCTCGACCTCCAGCCCCGTCGCGTCACCGATCAGCGAGCCGGTCGTATTCGTAGCAATGAGGGTGAAGAGGGCGAGAGCGTCGCGGTGAGCCTTTGCGAAGGCGAGCATCTCGTCTTTCTTGCCGTCGTGGGCGATGAGGGCGAGCGTCATGTCGGTATGGGATGAGCGAGCCGCAATATCGCCGTCCCGAGCAGTCCGCGATCCGTTGGCGGCGAGAGCGAACCGCTTTCGTTTCGCTGCCGTCGCTTATCGAACGATGGGCAGTGTCCGTGTTTCGGCGAACGTCTCGCCTTGAATCCGGAGGAAGTAGACGCCGCTGCTCATCCGGTCGGTGTCGAGCGTGAGTGTACGGCTCTGATTGGCGTCGAGCGGCCCGTCGAACAGGTCGGCGACATGACGGCCCTGCGCGTCGTAAAGAGCGACGACCACGTTCTGTGCTCGCTGCACGGCTAGCCGCATCCGCACCGCTCCACGTGCGGGGTTGGGATAGGGGCCGACGAGCGCGAACGGCGTCGTCAACTCAACGTGGAGAGCCGCCTCGGGACCGATCATTTCGGCGCCGTCAAGGTCGACTTGCCGCAACCGAAAGCGGTAGGCTCCCGCTTCGAGTCCGGAGACGGCGAACGTGTAGTCTTGCGTCTCACCCGTTGTACCTGCACCTTCAACCCATCCAGCGGACTGCCATTCCGCGTCGAGCGCACGCACCTGCACGTCGAAGCCGTCGTTGTTGCGCTCTGACGCGGTCTGCCACGACACGACGATACCGCTTTCGTGCTGCTCAGCGTCGAAGGCGACCAACTCGACCGGGAGGGCAGGGTCCGACGTGACATCGACGGTGTCGCGCGCCGTGCGTCCGGCCCCATCGGTGACAAGCAGGGTGTACTGGGTCGTCTGGGGCGCCCCTCCGCCCGGCGGTGTTGCAGTCGGGTTGGCAATCGTCGCGTCGTCGAGTGATGCGGCAGGCTGCCACGCGTAGGTGTATCCACCCGAGCCGCCCATCGCGGTAGGCATTCCGCCGAGTTGCGTCGTCGTGCCGGGTTCGACGCTGCGGTCGGCTCCGGCTGCGGCCACGAGCGTGGCAAAGCTGGCATTGAAGCGGCGTCCGAACACGTCGAAGGCATCGGCGGTGGCACCTGATTCAACCCGGCGTCCGCTCTGCCAGACGACGACGAGCGGTGAGGCTGCGTCCGGCTGAGCCAACGCAGCGTGCTGCTGGAAGGCGTCGGTGGTCTGAGCGACCTGCACTTCGCCGTCAAGGGTGGCTCCGGCTGCGTCATATGCTTGGGCGTAGACTCCCGCAAAACTGCCGTCTTGGTCATAGCTGTCCCACACGACGGTAAATCCGGCGGGGTCGGTTCCGGACGCAGCGGCGACGGCGGGTCGTGCTGCGCGCTGCGTGCCGGTCGTCGTCGTATTCACGCGGAAGGCAGCCCCTTGCGCCGTTCCTCCGGCGTCGTAGCGGCGGGCCACCGCGTCCGAAGCCGCCAGCGACGTGCCGTCGGTCCACGTGACGACGAACGTACCGGTGCGCCGGTCGAGAGCAACGGCTGGTTCGGTCTGATCGCCCGCTGAGCTGTCGTGCGGCTGGAATGCAACGCCTCGGGGTGCTGCTGCTGGATCGTAGGCGCGGACGTAGACGCCGTTGCCGCTGCCGTCTTGCCCCTGCCACGCGACGACGAATGCGCCGGTCGAGTCCGAAGCGATGTCGGGATCGCCGACCCATGTCGCGCCCGTCGCTACTGCACTGCTTGTGCCGATGTCGCTTCCGCTGCTGTGCTGGACACGAGCCGTCGAAATCGAAAAGGCCGAACCGTCGGCGGCGATCTGCTGCCATGCGACGCCCAGCGTATCCGCTCCGAGCGCGGCGATGCGGGGAAACTTGTGCTGGTCCGCTGCTCCTGAAATCGTCTGTTCGCCCGCCAGCGCGGTTCCGCTGGCATCATAGCGCCGCGCGTAGACCTGCCAGCGCCCCCCCGCATAGCCCATCCACGCGATGGCGAAGCGTCCGTCGTCGAACGTCGCGACCGAGGGTCGTTGCTGATCGCTCGCCGTCGTCTCGTTAACGAGAAATGCCGCTCCGATGGGCGCTCCGCCTGCATCGTAGCGTTGGCCGTAGACGCCGTAGCCCGATCCGTCTTCGTCGAGGCTCTCCCACACCGTCACGTACGCGCCGCCTGGCTGAACGGCTACATCGGGATGCTGCTGGTCGCCCGCCGTCGTCGCGTTGAGCCGCGCTTCGACGCCCGCCGGAATGACCTCGTCGGCCACCACCTGGGACGCTTCTTGTGCACGTGCGCCGATTGGAAACAAGAGGAGAAGGAAGAGGAGGCGTCGCATAAACGTCGAGCAGAATCGAGGGGAGGAAAGAAGCAGACAGCGATCAATCACGTGCTGCTACAGCCTCCCCTGTCGTGGATGTTTGCTGGGTTGCCATCTGGGCGACGAGTGCTTCGTAGCGAGCGAGCAGGGCGTCCTGTGCCTGGATCTGCGCGCGCTGCGACGCCAGTTGCTGCCGCTGCTCGGCCACCTGTGCTTCGAGAACGGCCACGCGCGCCTCGATGCCTTGGTCGCGCGCGTCCAACTCTTGGACAGCCTGGGTCAACGGGGCGACGAACTCGGCGTAGCGCAGACCGAAGTGC
>CAXBBB010000357.1:0-3655 GCA_963973615.1 uncultured Rhodothermales bacterium
CACGAGCGCGTGGTATGCGCCCGGCGCGGCGGCTGCCGAAATGGTCGAAGGCATCGTCAAGAACAGCGGGCGGATTTTGCCGTGCGCCGTCTGGCTCAAAGGCGAGTACGGACTCGACGAGATGTTCATCGGCGCTCCGGTCCGGTTGGGACGCGGCGGCGTGGCCGAAGTGATCGAAGTCGAACTCGACGAGAGCGAGCGCGCGATGCTTGAAAAGAGCGCGCAAGACGTGCGCGACAACATCGCCAACCTCGAACGCATCCAGGCGCAGGGCTAAGCTCCTCAGCGATTCCGCTCACGCGCGGGATGAGACCGTTGGCGAGGTTTCGCCTTCTCTTCGTACGTCCCGCCCGTAGTTTCGCGTTTACATCGTCGGCCTTTTCCGCTGGAAGGGGCCGACGATTCGTTTTTCCCCTTTTCGCTGTCCTCATGACTGTCCGGCTACTCTTCCTACTCCTGCTCCTCCCCTTCGTCGCCGCGTGCGACTCCAATGAGGACGCCGCCGAAATCACCATCCGCGAAATCAGCGTCGGGAGCGGCGAGGTGGTCGATCGTGGAATGCACGTCGAGGCGACCGTCAACGGAAGCGTCGTCGGCAGCTGCAGCTTTCCTCAGGAGACGTTCGACACGACGCTCGGGTCGGGAGAGTACATCGAAGGACTTGAGCAGGGCCTGAATGGGATGCGCGTCGGCGGAACGCGCGAAGTCACGATCCCGCCTTCTCTCGCCTTTGGCGGACGCGAAATCGACCTGGGCGGCACGTGCAACATTCCAAAAAATGCCACGCTCCAGTACACGATGACCGTCACCGGCGTCGTCGAGTACACCCAGACTGACATCGTCGTCGGCACGGGTGAAGAAGCGGTCCCCGGTTCGACGGCGACCGTCTCTTACGTCGGCACGCGAGATGACGGGTCGGAGTTCGACAGCGGCACGTTCACCTATATCGTCAACGGCGGTTCGGCAGTTACGGGCTTCGACCGAGCAGTTCAAGGCATGCAAGTCGGTGGGCGCCGGAGCACGCGGTTTCCTCCATCGCTTGGGTACGGCACGCTCGCGACCGAGTACGGCAAGCGCTCCAATCACCCCCTGCGCTTCGAAGTGCTCAACTTTACGTTGACCCTCGACGCCGTCCGATAGTCACTCGACACCCTCGGCCCGCTCGAACACGAGCAAGTGCTGCTGCGGCAGGACGGCGTGGTTGGCGACGAACGTAAAACCTGCCGCCTCGACTTCGGCACGCACCTGGGCTTCGGTCATCCGGTGCAGGCGATCGACCGGGAGCGTGTCGTCCTCGCCTCGGTATTCGACGATAAAGAGGCGTCCTCCGTTGCGCAACCCGTCGCGCAGTCCGGCGAGCATTTCAGCGGGGTAGCTGAACTCGTGGTAGCTGTCGACGATCAGGACCGCGTCGACGGAGCGGCGAGGCAACTCGGGCGACTGTTCCGTCCCCTCGATGGGACGGACGTTGGAGACGCCGAGCGAATCGGCCCGTAAAAAAGCCTGTCCCAGCCCCAACGTCGGCGATCGACTCGTCGGGGCGAAGCGCCATTACGTCGAGCACCCGCTCGGGCAGTTCGGAGAGTACACGCGTCGGTCGGTCCAGATGCTCGGCATGGCCTTCGACGCGAGCGATCTCGCGCCCGTGAAACGTTTTGCCGATGCCGTGCTCGGTCGGTACGTCGAAGGTATAGGGGGAGCCATCGTCTGCCCTGCCGGAACCGCAGGCGGCTGTCCAAAAGAGGAGCAGCAGGGCGGTAAGTAGCTGAGTGCGTTGCGGTTGAATTACCGGCATAGAGATGTTACTTAACACTGTTTTGGGACGGGGGAGCGTTCGGGGGGTCTAAGTTTACCCTTGTGAAAGCGCTTCGGCTGACTAGCTTTGCGTTTCGCTCTGTCTCTTACTTCCGGCTTATTTGTCTCGCATGATTCGCGCCCTGTCGTTGTGCCTGTTCGCCCTCGCCGCACTGCCGGCCCAGGCGCAGGTACCGTTTGAAGAAGCGCTCCACAACGTAGGCAACGTCGGCCTGACGATGACCAACGCCGGTTTCATCGGTAGGAGCAACGTCCGCAACTCACCGACGGGTGCGCCGTCGTTCGAGTATCCGCTCAACAGCGGCGTCGAGCACCTGTTCGAAGCCGGGCTGTGGATCGGCGCGGTTCAGCGTTCGACCGGTCGGCTCACGGTTCGGAGCGGCGCCATCAGCTCGTCAGGGGGATACCGCGCCGGAGCGGGCGGCTATGAGATGAACCCCATCGCCCCCTTCACGCGCCGCTCGTCACTTCCGCAGTCACCATTCTTTTTCCCCGGCGCAACCTCGCACGAAGATCTGACGACAGCCTATGCCGACACCTTCCGGCTGGTCCCCGGCACACAGACGCCCGTTGCCGACTTCGGAGAGCGACTTGGACTCAAGGTCGAGCAGAAGTCGTATGCGTATAGCTTTCCGTTCGCCGAGACGTTCGTCATCGTCACGTTCGACATCACCAACGTGAGCGAGAGCGCGCTCGACAGCATCTACGTCGGCCTGTATCACGACCTGGTCGTGCGCAACGTCAACACCACGACGGATGCAGGATCTGCGTTCTTCAACAAGGGCGGACTGGGCTACCTCGACTCGCTCTACACCTCGTACGCATTCAACGCCGGTGGAGCCGAACCGACGATCAACACGTACGGCGCCATCACCTACCTGGGCGGCACCTACACGGATGCGCAGACGGGCAACGAGTTGTTTGTCATCCCATCGAACAGGGATCGCTTCGAAGCTGCCGGACTCCCCGCTCCCGGTGTCACGCCGCGCTGGTGGCTCTTCTCAGGCGCTACCGACCCCGACCTCTCGCGCCCGCAGGACGACCTGGACCGCTACACGCGCATGGCGACGCCGTTTCCCGACTCGACCGGCTTCCCAACGCAGCAGGCCTACCGCGACGCTCTCGCCAACTGGTACACGACGCTGCGCGAAGGCGGACGCACGGGCCAGGGCAACTGGCTGGGCATGACCGCCGTCGGGCCATACCGTTCGCTCGAACCGGGTCAGTCGCTGACCGCTACGTTCGCGTTCGTCGCCGCGCGTAAGCCCGATGGGCTGCAGAACGACGCCGGAAAGCCCGTCGACACCGAGCAGAGCCGCACGTTGTTGGTCGACAACATCGGTTGGGCACGGCGCACGTTCGGCGGAGAGGACCGCAACTACAACGGCGAACTCGACGCCGGAGAAGACGTCAACGGCAACGGCGTACTGGACCGCTTCCTGATTCCCGAGCCGCCCAACGCACCCAACGTACGCGTCGAACTGGACGCCGGGCAGGTGACGGTCTATTGGGATCGCTCGGCTGAAGCGTCGCGCGACCCTGTTACCGGCGAACTCGACTTCGAGGGCTACAGTATCTACCGCAGCGTGCTGGGAGCGGACCGCACCGGCGATCCGCTGGGCGATGCCATCCTCGCCGCGACGTTCGACAAACCCGGTAACACGTCGGGCTTCAACACCGGCTTCGACGCCGTCGCCTTGCCGACGCCCCGCACGTTCGAAGGCGACACGACGCAGTACGCCTACGCCTACACGTTCGACGGGCTGAACAGCGGCTGGCAGTACGGCGTGTCCGTCACGGCATTCGATAGCGGCGACGAGCGCGTCGGGCTTCCACAGTT
>CAXBBB010000358.1:0-3649 GCA_963973615.1 uncultured Rhodothermales bacterium
CTGCTCCAGGCCGTCGACGTGGTGGTAGGCTTCTCTCGCCGCGCCCGTCAGCACGCCGAACTGAAGGCGCGCTTCTGCGACCTCGAAATCGACATGCTATCGGGGCAGGACGCGGGCGAGGCTACGCTACGCAGGCTGCGGATCGAGCGCGACGCTCCGGCGACGCTGGACGTGCTCAACGTGCTGATGCACAACGCCGAAATGCGCGCTCAGGGACACGCCGCAGACGACGCCGCGATGGGTCGGGTCACGACGCTGCAACGCTGGTGCGCGCCCTACTTCGACTTGCGCCCCGACCTGCTGTCTTCGCACGGGCAGTCCGCTTCGGAAGCCGCTTGAGGATCAGGGCGCGTTAGCCGATGGCTTTCTTGAGCGTCTTGCCGTAGTCGCGCTGGGCGTTCTCGACGATCTTCGTCTCTTCGTCGCCCGTGAGGCCGAGGAAGCGACGAATGACCTTGGCTTTGCCCGCACCGAGGACGTTGTGATACTCGGCGATGCGGGTGGCGTCGGCCTCGCTCTCGGCGAGGTAGCCGTATCGGATCGTCAGGCCGGTGCCGTCGGCTTCGACCTCTCCGCGCGTGGCCGAGAGCATTTCGCCCGAAAAGAACAGGTCGACCTTCTTGGTACCGAGGCCCTTCTTTTCGCGCTCTTTGGCGTGGCCGCGCGAGTAGCCCTTGGTGGAACTGCCCTCCAGGAACTGCCCCTTGGCCGTGCGCCGCTTGACGACGCTGTCGATGTTGGCGATCACGCGCTCGCCGCTGAACGCGCGGTTTGCTTCGGCGACGGCCGTTTCCAGGTCGCGCTCAAGGTGGTTCTGAATCGAGACGATGTCGATCATGCGGCGAAGGGGTTGAAGGCGCGGTTGGGGCGGCGCATGGTGTCCTCGTCGTCCGTCGGCGCGCGGCGTCCGGTGCGGCGTCGCCACTCGGAGACCGACAGCGGGATGCCGTTCTCCATCGCGAAGCGGTCGCGTTCGATCTCGGCTCGCTCGTCGGGCGCGGGCGTCACGTCCCACTGGAGGCGGCACAGGCGCTGGTTGTAGTTCTTATCGAGGAAGGGGTTGAGCAGGCGCCGGGTGAGCATCCAGGCCCCACGCGTGGCGAGCCGCTGGGCCACGTCTACGCGGATGCCGTTGGTGGTGCGCATGGCCGCGAAGCTGCCCGCGTCGCCCATGTTGTCCGTCAGCGATTCGCCCTTGATCGACTTGGACTTGATGCGAGCCATCTCGTGGAGAAACTCCTTGTAGAGCGCCGTGCCGTTGGTCTTGCGCTCCAAAAACTCGATCAGCGTCTGCTCAGTCTTGATGGCCCGGCTGTCCGACGTGATGCCCTTGACGGCTGCTTCGAGCATCTCACGATCCTTCTTGCCCGCGCCTTTGAGCAGCGTACCCAGGACGGTCGGGATGCCGAGCACCTCGTTGTACCCGGCCCAGTCTTCGACGTCGTACCAGGAGTAGATCCCGAAGCGCGCAGCACCGATGCCCTTACCGAGTTTGATGAAGTCGACGTCGGCGAAGCTGACGAGCTTGCGCGCCGTCAGTAGCAGCAGGTCGCCGGGATCGTACGTGTGGGCCGGAGCGCGGCCGACGTGGAGCGTGGTGTACTTCTCGCTGCCGACGCGCTTGGCGTAGATCCACGTGTTCGGAAGCAGCTCGTACGTGACGGGGGCCTGGAGCGTGCGGCCCTCGTACCCGTAGGCGTCCCAGATGGGCAGCGCGGAGCTGACGCCGTAGTAGTGGGCCAGCAACAGCTCCTCCATCAGCGCGACGACGTCGAGGTTGTCGACGACGGCCTGGGCTTCTTCGGCCTGGCGCGCGGCCTCGTCGGACTCGTCGAGCGGGACGACCTCGATGCCGTCCTGCACGCAAGCAGAGATGAGGCTTTCGAGCGCCGACGGAATCTCGTCGTCCTGGGACAGGAAGAAGTCGAGCACGCCGAAGAGCATCCCCGGCTCACCGGCACGGGCGGCACCCATCGCGCGTCGGAGCAGGTCGGGCGTGACCTGGGTGAAGGCACGCGAAATGCCCTTGGAGCGTTCGGGAGCCTGGATCTTGAGGTTCTGCATGGTCAGCGGCGGACGTGGGCGGTGGCGTAGCGTCGCTGGCTACCGACGCTTTTGTAGTAAGGACGGCTGGCGGCGGTGACGCGGTTGCGGTTGATGGCCGATTCGAGCGCGTCGGGGCCGTCTACGAAGCCGTCGGGATAGCTGAGAAGCTGGTTGTAGAGCGTCTTGACGTCGGGCTTCATGCGGCGCGGGAAGCGGATGCGCCCGGTCGAGGCGAGCGGCTGTAGGCTCTCGATGCGCGCCTTGTCGCGGCCCTTGTTGGGCTGGCCCGAAACGGGGAGCGGATAGCCCCGGCGCTCTTCGGCGTCCTGGAAGTCGCGTTCGAGGCGATTGTCCTGGCCGAAGTCGTTTTCGTAGCCGCCGGAGAGCAGGTCGGGGTAGCGCTCGAAGGCGTCGTACATCCAGTCGATGGCGTCGGAGAGCGGATCGGTCTGGCGCATCCAGGCGTCGACGACGAAGTGCGTGTGGCGGTCGGTGGCGACGAGGGCGATGGCCTTGTAGCACGCGCTCTCGGTCTTGCCGAAGGCGGGGTCGAGCCAGAGGTACCAGCTCATCTCGCCGCTCGGTAGCTCGTCGAAGCCGTCGCCGAACCACTCGGCCTTGAAGTAGCGCCCGACGCGGATCGGGAAGCCGTTCATCTCGCCCTCGTAGAGCGCGTCGTTCATCGTGGCGCGCATCGAGGCGTACCACGACGGCGGGAAGCGTTCGGGCCAGAGGTAGACCGTTCCGGCGGCGGTGACGGTGTCGGCGCGGTAGGAGCAGCACGACATCTCAACCTGTCCGGCGTCGGAGTCCGGCTCTTGTGGCTCCACATCCTCCTCAACCCGTTCGAGACCGTTCGAGGGCTCCGATCTCTCGGCGCGCGCCCCAACGGTCCCCGGAACGCTTCCGGCCCGTAGAAAGGCTCTGAGAGCGTCGTCGTCTCCGCCGTGCAGGTCGAGCATCGCCTGGTACATCGCACTGGCTTCGTGTCCCGTGTTGCCGAGCCAGAGGATGGGGCCGGTGACGGCGGGGTATAGCTCCTGCTTGAGCCAGATCAGCTTCTCCCACCCGATGCGCTCGTTGCGGCTGGTGCGGGTGTTCTCGAAGTCGTCGACGAGGCACCCTTCGGGGCGGCGGCTCATGTAGAGCCTGCCCTTGGCCGGACGCCCGTAGGAGATGGCCTCGAGTTGGAACGTGTGTGTCTTGCCGGTCGCGCGGACTTTGACGCGGACGCGGAGCGTGCCGCCGGTTTCGTCCCACTTGAGGACGTTGCAGGCGTAGTCGGTGCCGATGCGCCGGTTGTCGGTCAGCTCGGCCTTGAACGCTTCAAGGTGGCGCGTGGCGAGGTTGAGGTGTTCGGAGCAGAACAGCCAGTAGCGGATCTCGCCGCCAAGCAGCCGTTGCAGCAACCGGGCACGCGCCCTAGAGCTTTTGGCGTGCTCGCGCGGACCGTGGACGACGAACAGGTGGCGACTCGGCCATCCGAGCATCTCGTCGATGTCGGTGTGGAACGCGGCGCTGACGTTCTCGAAGTAGTGCGGCAGGTAGGTCCTGCCGAATACGTCGGTGTCGGTGCGGGTGAGGCGGTGCCGGTCGCGGCTGG
>CAXBBB010000359.1:0-3642 GCA_963973615.1 uncultured Rhodothermales bacterium
GCTTTTGCCGCCCGAGCGCATGCCGATGTTGGGAGAGGCGGTCGACAAACCGCGCCGATCCGAGCGGGTGGCTGTCGATATGCCGCGACGATTCATGGCGTTCGGATACGGGTTCACGCTGTTCGCGCTGCTCGTGAGCTACGGGGTGCTGGCCGCCGCAGTCGTGATCGGAGGGGTGTCCGTGACGTGGGGTATAGCAGTGGGCGTTGTTGCCTCGACGTTCGGCGTTTCAGTCCTCTTGCTGCGCACCTACCGCGCCCACCCGCACACGCGGCTAGCGAAAGAGGCCGCTTCGCTCGACCGCCTGATCGGTGAGATCGATGGAGAGCAGAGGAGCATAGAAGCCGACCGCGAGCGCCTGGTGACGAACATCGACGACCTGCGCGCCGAGCGCCTGCGCCACGTCCAGAGCGACGCGTTGCGCGACCGGCTCAAACATCACTTGATCGGTGAGGCGGCGTCTTCGGGCGTGCCGCACAAAGCCATCGTGCGGATGAAACTGGCAGGCATCCGCAGCGCGTGGCACGCGACGCCCGACCATGTTCGACAGGCGATGGAACTGAGCGACGAGACGAGGGCGCAGGTTGGTCTTTGGCGAAACGGGCTGATTCAGACCTACCGAGATGCCATCCCCGAAGCGCTGTCTGAAGGCGAGGAGCGCAGGCTGGCGAGAGAACGCGCCCATCGGATCGGCGATTTGGATGCGCAACTGACCCGGATAGCAGAGCGCCGTACTACGCTCGAACAGGAACGTACCGCTCTCGCAGCCCGCACGTCTGAGCACCAGCCACTCGGGTTCGTAGCCTTCTGGAAACGCCTTCTCACGGCACAGCCGCTTCCGAGTATCGCCGCTCCCGCTCCGGCCCCCAATGCGCCACGGACCGCGCCGCCCTCCGTCACGCCCGACGACGCCCCATGGTGGCAAAACTGAGCGGCCTACGCCAACCCTCTGTCTCGTCATCGCGAGTGAAGCGTGGCGATCTCCTGGGTGTGTCGCTGACGAGGAGGCCACGTCGCCGCGCTGACAGTTGGGGAAGGACCAGGTGGTGGCGGAGTGCAGTGTGGTTTATCCGATCTGAGCGCCGTTGCTGGCAGGCTGCGATGGGGTCAGCAGAGTGGTGCCTTCGTTGCCGGTGGAGCCGAGGATAAGCACCTCGGACTTCACGCCCGCCACCCGTCGAGGTGCCAGGTTGACGACAGCGACGATCTGCATCCCGATCAAGTCGCTCGCCGCATAGTGCTGCGTCAGTTGTGCCGACGATGTGCGCACGCCCATCGGTCCGAAGTCGATGTCGAGCACGTACGCCGGGACCCGCGCTTTGTCGTTGAGCCGGGCGTGGGTGACGGTACCGACGCGCATCTCGACCGACTGAAACGCCTCGAACGGGATCGGCTCACTCACTCGGCGCAGTCCTCACGCCGACGCGTATCCACGACATGGAGGATGCGCCACGTATCGTCCGTCTTGACGAGGGTGAACGCGTTGACGCCGCAGTGGGAGAACTCGCCGCCGACGTAGAAGCGGTAGGGTGTCCATGCTGTCGCGAGAGGCCCGTCGATGTGCAGCGTCGTGTCGGTCAACTGCTCGTCGAGGTAGACGCCTGCGCCTGCGATACTCGCCAAAAACGTAGCAATCGGCGTTTCGGTAATCGACGGTTCAGAGCCAGGCCGGGCCTGTGTAGTGCGAAGTGTGGCGTCAGGATGGAAGGCGCTGCGCATCACGGTGGAGTCGGTTTGGCGCATGCCATCGAACAGCGCGCGGATTGGCGCGGTGACGGCGGATGTGTCGACGGTCTGGGCCGATATAGGTGCTGCGACAAGCACCAGGAGCAGGAAAGAGCGGATCATCGGTCGATGGGAGTGGGGGAGAGGGCAGAGCCGTCGCTGTCCAGTTCGGTTTCGTTGCGAAAGTGGTTGACGAGGAATGCCGTCGCTCCAGCACCCACGAGGAGGCAGACGATACCGAGCAGCGTCTTGCCGAACAGCAGATAGCCGACGCCGAAAAGGACCGAATACACGAGGATGATTCCTGCGAGCCAGTTCTTGAACAGCGGTCCGAGTTTGTCGCCGGGGCGAATGTCGGGGTTACGCGCGGCGACAGTTTTCCAGCCTGGCCCGCCTGGACGCGTTTTGCGGTAGAAGGCGTCCAGCCGTTCATCTGTCGTTGGCCGCGTGGTGAACGTGACGATGAGGGCGAGCGCGATGCTGAATCCGGCGACGTAGAACAAGTTGCCGGGGAAGTCCGCGCTCAGTCCGGGGATCGACACGCCGAATTGTCCGGCGATGAGGGCCGCGATCATCAAGACGATGGGCGACAGCGTTACGGCCAGTTCGCTCCACGCGTTGATGCGCCACCAGTACCAGCGCAGGATCAGCACGAAGCCCAGTCCGGCGCTCGCCGTGATGATCAGCCCCCAGGCCTGCGAAATCGAGTCGAGATTGGCCGTCACGACGAGTCCGAACAGCGCGACGCAGAACGTCAGTACGCGCGAGATGAACACCAAGCGCTTCGAATCGGCTTTGGGTTCGATGAAGCGCTGCCACACGTCGTTGACGAGGTACGAGGTGCCCCAGTTGAGCTGGGTCGAGATCGTCGACATGAACGCAGCCAGAAACGAGGCGAACAGCAATCCCCGTAGGCCGGACGGCAGCAGGTCGCGCATCGCCATCACGAAGCCCTCGCGCTCCTGTCCGGCGGCGAGATCGGGGTAGAGGAGGAGCGACGCCAGAGCGACCAGAATCCACGGCCACGGACGCAGGCAGAAGTGCGCGATCGTGAACCAGAGCGATGCAAAGACGGCGTTTTTCTCATCTTTCGCCGACAGCATCCGCTGGGCCACGTAGCCGCCGCCGCCCGGCTCGCTACCGGGATACCAACTCGCCCACCACTGCACGCCGACGTACGCGAAAAATGCCATCAGCGAGAGCGACAGCACCTGAGCGCCGCCTGCAATCGTGTCGCCCGTCGACTGATCGCCGATGTTGGGTAGCAGTTGGAGCGTTGCTTCGGGAAGCCGCTCACGCAGCCCGGCCAATCCGCCGACTTCGGGCGCGTCGAGAGCATAGTAGGCCAGGAAGAAGCAGCCGATAATGGCAATCGCGAACTGAAAGACGTCTGTCACCGCGACGCCCCACAGCCCGGCCATCAGCGCATACACCGCAACGACGAGCACCAGCCCGGCGACGAGCACGAGCGAAGCGCTGATGTCGCCTCCAAGAATCGAGAACGACGTCTGCCCAAACAGGGTCAGGTCGGGAAATAAGACGCTCAACACCGTTTCCATCGCCAGCGATACCCAGCCGATCACGATGGCGTTGAGGACGAGCCCAAAGAACACCGCCTTGATGCCGCGCAGCCACGCCGCCGCTTTGCCTTCGTAGCGTATCTCGACCAACTCGACATCGGTCAGGACGCCACTGCGCCGCCACAAACTCGCGAAGAAAAAGACGGTCAGCATGTTGCCCAGGGCCATGTTCCACCACAGCCAGTTGCCTGCGACGCCGCTCTGCGCGACCAACTCGGTAACGGCGAGCGGCGTGTCGGCGGCGAACGTCGTGGCGACCATCGACGTGCCGGCGAGCCACCAAGGGAGATTTTTACCAGCGCCGAAAAACTCGTCCGTGTTGGCTCCGGCCCTACGC
>CAXBBB010000360.1:0-3627 GCA_963973615.1 uncultured Rhodothermales bacterium
CGAGCGGTTTACACCGAATAGCCTGGCGTTTGGACTGAGTTACTCGCGCGCGCTCACGGATCGTTTTGCCGTTGGCGGTACCGTCAAGTACGTGCGTGAGACGATCTGGAACTCGTCGGCTCAAGGCGCGGCCGTCGACCTGGGCTTGCGGTATACGATGCCCTTCAGGGGGCTGCAGATCGGAATGGCGATGACCAACTTCGGGACCGACATGCGCATGGGCGGACGCGACCTGCGCCAGCCCATCGACGTCGATCCCAACGTCGAAGGCAACAACCCGCGCAACGCCGGTAGCCTCGACACCGATAGCTGGGCGATGCCGCTCGCCTTTCGCGTCGGCATCGCGATGGACGTGGTCCAACTGGGCGACCAGCGCCTGACCGTCGACCTGGACGCGCTCGCTCCCGCCGACAATGCCCAGAGCGCCAACGTCGGCGCCGAATACGGCTTCCGCGACCTGTTCTTCGTACGAGGCGGCTACCGCCAGGCGTTCGCTACTGACGGCGACGATCAGGGGTGGACCGCAGGCGCCGGACTCAATTACGGCTTCGGCCCGCGTTTGGGCGTCTCGGCGGACTATGCCGTTCGTCAGCAAGCCCCGTTCGATCTCGTTCAGACCTTCTCGCTCGGCCTCACGTTCTAGAGTCGAGCACTCCACTCTCGGCATCGCTCCTGCGCGTGCCCTGAATCAACCAATCCCAACCAACCCCGCAACCATGCGAAACGCTACACGCGCGCTGTTCGCCTTCGTCCTCGCCTTTGGGCTGGGCACGAATGCCAACGCGCAAACCGCCGCCGATACGGTGCAAATCACCTTTCAGGTCGATCTCTCCGACGCCATCGACAAAAACGTCTTCGTGCCCAGCACGGATATGGCTGAAATCCGAGGATCGTTCAACGGCTTCGCTGCTGGAGCCGATCCACTCGTCCGCGTAGGTACGAGTGGTGTATACGCGACCACCATCGGCCTAGCTAAAGGCGATACTGTCGAGTACAAATTCTGGGGCAGCCCCGCCCCGGTCGGCTGGGAGAACGACATCACGACCGAGACGCCCAACTTTACGGCCAACCGCGACTACATCGTTCCGACGGCCGACGCCACGATTGATCCTATTCCGTTCAACAAGGAGTTTGTCGCAGTCGGTGGCACGGCCAAGTACCGTATCACCTTCCAGGTCGATATGGGCGTCGCAGCTCTCAACGAAGGCACGTTCGATCAGGACGGCGATGACTTCGTCGTCGTCGCAGGCGATTGCAAACCGGACTCTATCTCGGGTTGCCTCAACGGATGGTCCACGACAGCCGACACGCTGTTGCAAGACTTCTTCAACCCGAACCTCTACGCCAAGACCATCGAAGTTGACAACTTCCCGATCCCGGCTACAGGAGACCGCCCCAACATTGGCTACAAGTACGTCATCGGTACCACGCCCGGAACGGCACCGGCCGGATGGGAGAGCGTCGCCGACCGTATTCTCGAGTTGCCCACGACCGGAGAAGGCACCGATGGCTTCATCGAAGTCACCGTTGACCCCGTGTTCTACAACAACGTCGACGACTCGCAGATCTTCACCACTGAGGAGACGATCATCTTTGAAGTCGACCTGCGTCCGGCATACTACTACGTCGCCGACAACGGCGGTCTTCCGAGCGACACCCAAACGGGTGGTTCGAGCGGATCGGACGTGACGGGCGTCGCGCTCAACGGTCCTGCTGCTGGCAGGGCGCAGAGCAACGACACCGGCATCAGCGACTGGGCCGACTGGGGCAACACGCTCTCGCAGATCCCCGCGCGTAACTTCAAGGACGACGGAACGCAGGGCGACGTCACCGCTGGAGATTCCATCTGGACGCAGACGTTCACGTATGCAGCCGGAACGCCTAAGACGATCGTCGGCAAGTTCGGCGCCAATGGATTCGACAACGAGTCGGGCTTCGGTGGCGACACCAGCTTCGACCTGGGAACGGCTGCCGATGGCAACGGTCGCGTGCGCGCCTACTTCGGCGCCGTGCGTCAGTCGGACGGCACCTACACTGACCTGAACGGTCCTTCGGTTGCCGGTGGCGCTGCTCGTCCGGTCTACGATCCGTACCTCGTCATCTCGGGCGACTCGATGAGCGTCACGGTCGTGCGTCGCGGCGGAACGGCTACGGCCATCGAGCCGGGCGCCGGTGCTCCCAATGGTGCATTCGTGCTGACGGGCGCCTCGCCGAACCCGTCCAACGGTGTTACGCGCTTCTCGTATGAGCTCGTGCGTGCCGGTGACGTGCAGCTCTCGGTCTTCGACATGCAGGGCCGCGAAGTGGCTCGCCTGTTCGACGGCACGCAGGGCGTCGGCACCTACGACGTCTCGTTCGACGCATCCGCTCTGGCGGCTGGCGTCTACCTCTACCGCCTGGCAGCAGGTGGCGAGGTCGCGACGAGCCAGTTGGTCGTCGTCCGCTAAACCCTACCGCCTGAGACCGACGGCTCGCGCGTTTGCTTCGGCAGCGCGCGGGCCTCGGCCTCTGCGCGGAGAAGACTCCGGTGCTGGTTCGCCTCCTCCATCGCCCGAGTCTTCCCCCCGCTGAGGTCGCCCGACATTTCCTACCGCCCCGACTATGCTTCGTACCCTTCTCCTTCTCGTTCTGTTTGTCCCGCTCGCTCATGCGCAGGACAGTCTCGACGTCACGTTTCGCTTCCTGCCCGACCTGACGACGCCCGCGATCTCGCCGGTCGTTCGGGCATTTGCGCCGGGCACGATGCCCAACGGGACGATCAACGATTGGGGACCGAACATCAACGGAACGATCGCTCCGGGAGCAGTCAGTGAGATGACACTCGACGCAGCGTCTAACGAGTATCGCTACACCCAGCGGCTCGCCGTCGGCAGTACGCACCAGTACAAGATCCACTACCACCGAAACAGCTCACCGTCCGGCTCGCCCGGCTATGGCGGCGTCTGGATCGCCGACCCACTCAACCCTATCACGGTCGGCAACAACGGCGACTCGCAAGTGACCGTTACCGATCCGATGGTGTTTCAGCTCGCCCGAGAGCAGGACGGCGGCACGTCGATCCAGCGCGTGTCGGCGAGCATTTTTGCGACCGAAGCGGTGACGGCTCTGACGTTCGAAGTCAACGGCGTCGTGCGCGATGGGTTGAGCTTCTACGATGCCTCAACCGGACGCTTCAGCTACGATCTGCCGACGCCGGTCGCTTCGGGGTCGCAGTTCAAGATCACCGCGACGACGGCGGACGGGACGGTCACGCAGCAGGTCGGTCTAGCCCCGCCGACCGTCGTCGATGCGCCGCGTCCGGCTGGACTGCGCGACGGCATCACGCGCGGCGCGACGCCCGGTCAGGTGTTTCTGAGCCTGTTCGCACCGTACAAAAGCTTTGTCCACGTCATCGGCGAGTTCAGCAATTGGGAAGCGCGCGACGCCTACCTGATGAACCGCGAGATCGTCAACGCCGACAGCGTGTACTTCTGGATCGAACTCAACCAGATCCGCGACAACACCCCGTTTCAGTACCTCGTCGACGGCCTGATCCGTGTCGCCGATCCCTACTCCGAAGTGGTCCTCGACCCGTTCAACGACCGGTTCATCTCATCGGACGTGTTTCCCAACATGCCCGCCTATCCG
>CAXBBB010000361.1:0-3626 GCA_963973615.1 uncultured Rhodothermales bacterium
CGACTACCTCGTCGGTGGTTACGTCGGCATCGGGTTCGGGAGAGCCGCACGCGGCGAGCGGCAGCAACAGTAGGAGGAAGAGCGTGTGCTTCATAACGGGAAATGTGGGGAGAAGAGAGGGGAGCATACGATATGCCTAGCCTCGGGTCTGCATCTCGGATTTAACGCGCCGGGAAAGATTCCACCAGATCGCGCGGCCTACGCCGCCACGACGCCATCCGTCGGACGCTCTAACATCACCAGTCCTTGAGCGACGAGCAGGTTGGTCACCAGAAAGAACAGCGCCTCCTCTATCGGCAATCCGAACAGTTCGACTCCCGTTCGAGTGGCATCGGTAATGTGCCAGATGTCGAGTCCGATGGCGATGCGGTCGGCCGTCCAGAGGTAGAGTGTCGTCGGGATGACGGCCCATGCCATCAGCCTGCGACGCTCCCAGATCAGGTGCCCGCCCATCCCCCACATCAGCGCGAGGATGGGAAACGCCCATGCCACGATTAGCCCCATATACGTCCAGTGTCCGCCAGCGTAGATCATCACACCGCCTAGTAGAGCGAGCAGAAGCAGTATCGACGCCACCAGATAGCGCATCGGCTTACGCCCATCGGGAATTGGCCAGACGGGAAAACGGACCTGGAGCAACCGCACCCACAGTCCGGTCAGAACCGTTTGGAGGCCGAAAAACGCATACTCCTCGACAGGCACGTAGCCGATCGTGGCAAGCACACGGTCGGGTGGATACGTCCAGACGGCGTTGGCGATCAAGTAGTTGTCCCACGGCGTCGTGTAGACGAATGCTGCGGCGAACATGGCAGCCAGCGGCCACCACGGTTGGTACCCCGCTCGGCCACGCGTGCCGCGCTGGAGCAGCGTCAGCACGACCAGAGGCGGCAGAATAAAGACGAGGTGGAACTGTAAGTAAGTCATCGCCGATGGGACGCCCATCCGACCCGCCTGTTGCCGGTCGCGCACCGATTTCGGCAACCACGCACGTGTCCTTGCGTCTCAATCTGATGGCTGCTCCCGATCCTGCTCCCGTCCGTCGCGGCTCGCCCGCCGTCGCGCTACGCAAAGCGTTGATCAGCACGTTGGTGGCGTTCGTCGTGTTGTGCGGGATCGCGTATGGCGAATCGCCCGAGACGTTTTCGATCTGGGGTGTGCTGCGCAATCACAGCGTGCTGCTGGGTTCGATCTTGCTCGGCCTCTTTGGAGTCGACATGCTGGTGCAATCGCGTAGCAAGCGGCCTTCGGGGTAGAAATCGGATCGCTTATCGCATCACCCGACGCACAGCGGACGCATCGGCTTCACTGGGAGCCGGGTCCACGCCGAGAGCGCGAGCGAGGATACCGTACACGTCGACGGCGGATAGGGAGTCAATGGTCATACCGCGTCCGAAGTGAGGACCATGCGCGATAAAGAGGCCGGACATCGACGCATAGGCATTGTCAAAGCCGTGGGAGCCGCCGCTGGGTCGGTCGTCGCGACCGTCGAGGTAGGATTGCGAGGTGACCGTCCAGCCATCGTCGGCGATCAGGACGATGGGCGGGATACGTCCGTTGTCGCGGTAGCGCAGTCGAGCGGGCGTGTTTTCCTTGCGGTAGGCGCGGACGTGATCGAGCGCGTCGATTTGGGCGACGATAGCATCCGTGTCATCCGCGCTGTTAGGCCAGATGCCGACCGGATCGCCCCAATCCACATCGACCGTTTCCAGATCGAGGGCATCATTAAGCACGACGACGCGCGAGCGGTCGACGGCCACCATCCCGTGGTCGCTGACGATGATCAGATCGGCCAGACCCGCACCGCCCCGCGTGTCGAGACCAGCGACGAGCCGAGCCAACGCATCGTCGACTTCGGAAATGGCCTCGGCAACTTCGGGCGCACCGGGACCGTGGTCGTGCCCCTCGCTGTCGACGGCTGAGAAGTAGAGCGCGATCAGGCGCGGACGCTCGGCTTGGGGGCGATCCAGCCAGGCCAGCGCTGTATCGATGCGCGCCGAATAAGACAAGTCATCGTCATAGGGCATCCAGTGGGTCGGGCGGTTGGGCCGATCGACTTCGGATCCGGGCCAGAAGACCGTCCCCGCGCGCACGCCTTGCCGCTCAGCCGTCGTCCAGATCGGTTCGCCGCCCCACCAGCGCGCGTCGGCGTTAGCATCGGAGTTCGACATCGAAAACTCCATCGGCCTGCCCTCTTCGTCCAGCATTGCAGGATCGCGCATCGAGTTGCCGACGACGCCGTGCTGCTCGGGGTAGAGGCCGGTCACGAGCGAGTAGTGGTTGGGAAACGTTTTGGTCGGAAAAACCGGAATCAGTCGTTCGGCCCGAACCCCTGCGCTCGCCAGCATCCGTAGCGTCGGCGCTTGCACATCGGCTCGATTGAGGTAATCGTATCGAAATCCATCGATGGAGACCAGCACAACCGTCGTCTCGGGAGCTGCATCCGCCTGCTCGACAGGTCGCGCTCCAGAGCAGGCCGATAGAGTCAGTAGAGCGAGAGCGAGCAGGAGACGCATACAGCAGACGTTTCGACGGGGAAAGTTCAAACTACCACCCCCCGCACAACTAGCGGTAGTGCTCGAGTTCTCAAAATCGACGCCGGAGGCATCGCCGCGCAGAAACCCCATAGGTTGCCTCTCGTTGCGCAGGCTATGGACACGCCTGCCTCGCCCAACGCCCCTCGGCCACCCCAGCGCGCCGCTCTCGAAGCGCAGGCGCATACGCACACGCCGCACTTCACGCCCGAACGCGTAGACGAAGCCCGCGAGCGGTTTCGCGCGTTTCTGAAAGAGCGCGGCCAGCGGCAGACACCCGAGCGCTTCGCCATCCTCGACGCCATCTACGCCACGCCGGATCACATCGACGCCGACACACTCTTCGTGCGTCTCAAGCAGTCGGGCGAACGCTTGTCGCGGGCGACGGTCTACAATACACTCGAACTCCTGGTAGCCTGCCAACTCGTCGTCCGGCACCAGTTTGGCCAGAATCAGGCGCGCTACGAGCGGGCATTCAGTTACTGGCAGCACGACCATCTCATCTGTCAGCAGTGCAACCAGATCTACGAGTTCTGCGACCCGCGTCTGCACCAGATCCAGCAGATGATCGGCGAGATTTACGGCTTTGAGGTAACGCAGCACTCGCTCAACCTCTACGGCGTCTGCACCAAAGAAGAATGCCGAGCCGCCGGGCGCATAGCGTAGGCATTTCTAGGGCGAGCGCATTCTCAGCGGTTACCGATTTTCCCGCTTGGTCTGTGGCCAATCAGGAACAGATCAGCGCCATTTTCTGGCTTGGGAGGCCGTTGTGGATTCCTGCCTGCGCAGGAATGACGGTTGGAGAACGGGAAGTTGGGACGACACAATTAGAATGCGCCCGCCCTGTAGGCATTTCAGCAACTCCAGGAGTAGAGGATACAGGACCTTAACGTGTCCCCTCTTGCCTATCCGAAAGCGGTTTCGTTCTTTGTAGGTCCATTTCGCCTCCCGTATGCTCTCCATACTGCCCCGTCGCCTCTCGCTGCTCGCCCTCGCCGGGTTGCTGCTGTGTGCGTCTCAGGCGCAGGCGCAGACGCGGGCTGAAGTCGAGTTCAAGCGTGTCGAGATGCAGCAGACCGAGGCCGTTGTCTCGTG
>CAXBBB010000362.1:0-3621 GCA_963973615.1 uncultured Rhodothermales bacterium
TACTCGACCGAGGATCTGTACGGCCCGCTTGTCGAGCACGAACGCAAGTACGCGCCGGAGGAGTTGTACGTCTTTGGAGAACTCGACCTACTTCGCAGCGCCCCGCGCGTGTCGATCGTCGGATCACGAAGTGCAACACGTAAGGGACTCGTCCGGGCGGCCACGCTTACCGCGCGCCTCGTGGAGCAGGGTGTTACCATCGTGAGCGGGCTGCATCGACACTGCTGCGCACAAGACGGCGATCCGTGAAGGTGGGCGCACTATCGCCGTGATCGGCACGCCGCTCGATGTAGCGTATCCGAAGAAGAACGCTGAACTGCAAGCAGAGATAGCCGAAGATCACCTGCTCGTCAGCCAGTTCAAGCCAGGCACGCGGACGTATCCGAGCAACTTCCCTCAGCGCAACCGAACGATGGCGCTGCTCTCTGACGCTACGGTGATCGTCGAGGCCGGAGAGAAGAGCGGCACGATTCATCAAGGGTGGGAGGCGTTGCGGCTAGGGCGTAGGCTGCTCATCATGGACTCTCTGTACCAAGTCGGCTTCGACTGGGTAGACACGTTTATCGGCTACGGTGCCGAAGTGCTTAGCCAGTCGAACTTTGAGGCGTTCGTCGAAGACCTGCCGCTTGGCCGCTTTCTCTTCGCTGAACCGTTCTGAGCCTTGTCTGAGCGCATTCCTTGTGGCTCGTTTCTCGCGTTCGTGCCCAAGAGTAGAATCAAGGACCGGAAGCTGAATCCCAGGTGCTTTCAGTCGGCTAGCATCACCTACGGGGTGAAAGAGGGCAGGCTTCACTACAGGTCCGAGGACAGGCGCACCTACAGTTACGTTCAGCTCATCAGATCCAAATACGGAGCCGAGGCGATGCTACTTGAGGGCTGCCTTGGACCGGACGTGACTCTTGTACCGATCCCACGATCTGCCAAGTCTCCGGACGGCAACAAAGAGGTCTTCTGGCCTGCATTGAAGCTCTGCAACCACCTCGTCAGCGAAGGGCTTGGAAAAGACGTAAGGCAGCTGGTGAAGCGCGCCGTAAAGATAAAGAAGTCTGCATTCTGCTCTCCAGATGAGAGGCCGGATCCAGACGCGCACGCTAAGTCAATGACGCTAGACCTGGGTGCTGTCGGCTTCATACCGCCTGAGAGGATCACCTTGGTCGACGATGTGGTGACGCGCGGCAGCACATTGATCGGGGCTACGATTCTGCTGAGGCAAAGCTACCCCGACCTTGATATATCGAGCTTCGCTTGGTCACGAACAACCTCTGGCATCAGCACCGATGCAGAACTTTTAGAAGCTTCCGGCCCGAAGGTAGAGACGATTGAGTACGTCGATGGCGAACTGAGGAGGTTCTGAGCCGTGTCGAATCCAAGCAGATTGAGCCTACCGACCCGCCTGCCGTGCGGCTCATTTCTAGCCTATGCTCCGTATGGCAGTGGCTCACTGTGCAGCAGGTCGAGAGCAATAAAGCAGCTCGTCAAGAAAAGCCGAATCGAAGGGTTTATGTCTCGTCTACGAGAAAGGGGGCACGAACCAACTCTCCTGCTTGAAGGGTGTCTAGGCCGAGAGGTGACGCTCGTTCCAGTGCCCAGGTCTAAACCCTTGGTCCCTGGCGAACCTTGGCCAGGAATGAAGATTGCTGAGCTGTTGCAGAGGGCGGGTCTAGCCGCTGAGATTCGCCCGCTCTTGGAGCGCACCGAGACCGTTCAAAAATCGTCCTCAGCAAAGAGAGAAGGCAAGGAGCGCCTGACCGCAATCGAGCATACAATGACGATCGCTGCCAAACGAGACGCCGGATTTCGCCCAGCCGACCGGGTCACGCTCGTCGATGACGTGGTGACGGCTGGAAACACATTCATGGGAGCGGCTGCCGTGCTGCTGAGCGCGTACCCGCAACTGGATGTCTCCTGCTTCGCGATGATTCGCACAGTGTCAGATGCCGAAAACGACGAAGAGCTTGGAAGAATCGACGCGCCGCTCGTCGAGACGATCCGACAAAGGAATGGGAAGGCATGGCGTCGCTAGCGGCGCAACTGTTGTTTTGGGTGTCGAGGTTGATGTGCAAAGCTCAACGCTTCGACCAATGGCGCGAGAAGTCAGGGTGTGGGGCCGAGTGCAAACGCGACGACGTGAGAGATGTCGAGTCCCCAACTCACGCCGCCCCCTCGTCCAGGATGCGCCGCGCCTCGTCGAGCGCCGCCCCGCCGCTGGCCTGTCGCAGAGCCGACGCCGCGCCCATCGACACGAGCCTGAGCGCGAACCACCGGGCCGCTGCATCCTCACCCGGTCCCATCGGCTCGCCGTGTTCGGCGTAGAGCTGGGCGATGGCGTCCGGGTCTATCTGCTTTGCGTCGGCGATGCGGCGTTGCATCTCAGCTTCGACGTCGGCGGCGATGTCGCGCGCGTGGCGTTCTAGGTCAGTCATCGTTCCCTAGTAAAGTGACATCGGCCCACTGAAGGAAATCAAGCAGCGCGATCGCCTTAAGGCCGTTGATTTCGGTCCCGTATGCTAGGTCGTTCCCATGCAGGACCCCATGTCTGTTCATGCTACTCTGGACATACTGGCCTGACTCCATCCGAGTATTCCGCCTCAGATCACTTTTGTCTTTTTCGATCTCAAGCGGCCTTAGATAGAGTCGAAACAGCGCATCCAGGTTAAAGGCAGGGTTGTTTTCCGGGTCTCCTGGAAGCTGACTCTTGATGTGCTTGGCCTTGTTATTAGTGAAGAGATGCTGCCCAAGGATGTCATAGTGGATACCATCTGCCTGAGCGAGCATGGCGGGTATGCTCAACCCGTATTTCTTGTCCCTGTGGGCATCGAAGGCTTGGTTGATCACCCAAGCCCTGTTCTCGTAGGTGCTGACCAATCTGCGCTCCACATTGTCCACGTTGTTTCGTGTCTCCTCTTCGATGAGTTGCAGTATCTCGTCGATGCTTCCAGCCATTCCTAACCGCGCGAACTCTACGGCGCCTCGGAGATCGTCGATCGGAGAACCTATGTACCACCCATTCGATAGGGCGATATCCTGCGCTGTTTTCAATCCGTTCTTTTCGCCTCTCAAAGAGTCGAATCCTCGACTGAAGTCTCTGGCGACTTGAGCGTAAGCCTCTTGGAGTCGGTCAACAGCTTGGAGAGCTTGCGCGAATGGTGCTGTATCAACGTGAAGAGCCTGATGTACCCTTTCCATTGTCGCCCGATAAGCCTTTCCTACTTCGCCCAATCGTTCGAGCGATCGCTGAAGTTGCTCCTTTGCATTCGTAGCTGGTTCAGGCGAATCATCTGGGACCTTGCTGCTCACGACTCGCCCCACATCTGCAACGGTGCGCCAACCTCGTCTACCGGCAGGCCGTCGGCGACAGCTACGGTGAAGGCTGCGACGACAAGGCGCTCGACTTCTTCGGCCATCTCCTTTGGCACGCTCCGCATGTGCCCGAACGTGCCCCCGCCTGCGTACTCGGAAGCGTCGGTCAGAGCGTGACCGTAGCGGCCCCAGATCCACCGTAGGCGCTCCGGTAGCTCCATCGCTCCAAGCCGACGCGAGAGCAGCATGTGTGCCGCTGGGTACTGGTCGATCGTCGCGTCTGTCCAGGTGACGGAGTAGCGCCCGCGCTCACTTGTGGTC
>CAXBBB010000363.1:0-3614 GCA_963973615.1 uncultured Rhodothermales bacterium
CGACCTGACGCTGGCCGAAGTCGCTCAGAAGCTTCCGGGCGTGCCGTTTCGCATCATGTCCATCGTCCGGGGCGCACGCACGATCCTGCCGGGCGGCGGCGAGAAACTGCGCAGCGGCGACCAGGTGTTCGTCATGGCCCGCCCGCGCGACCTCCCGCACGTAACCCGAATGCTGGGCAAGGACGAAAGCCGGCTGCAACACGTCATGATCCTGGGCGGCACGGCAACCGGCGCCCGCATTGCGCAGCAGTTGAGCCAGGTCAAGAACAAGAGCGTCAAACTAGTCGAGTCGAATAGAGCGCGCGCCGAGCGATTGGCCGAATTGCTGCCCGGCGTGCTCGTCCTCAACGGCGACGGCACCGACATCGACCTGCTCGCGCGCGAGGGGCTGGGCGAGATGGACGCGTTCGTGGCGGTGACCGAAGACGAAGAGTCGAACCTCGTCACGTGCCTGATCGCCAAGCATCTGGGTGTGCGAAAAACGGTCGGCCTGTTGTCCAAGAGCGCATACATCCCGATTGCCGCGTCGATTGGGCTGGACGCTGCCGTGAGCAAGAAGCTGTCCGTCTCGCGCGAGGTGCTGCGGTACTTGCGCGGTAAGAATGTGCTCAGCGTCGGCACGGTCCACGGTCTGGACGCCGAGATCCTCGAACTCCAGGCAGCTCCCCGCTCTCATGCCACGCGCGCCCCGCTGAGCGAGATGCGGTTGCCCAAAGGACTGCTCATTTCGGCCGTCATCCACGCCAACAGCGTCGAGATCGCCACGGGTACCACGCAGATCAATCCCGGCGACCGCGCGCTCGTGTTCGTGCTGCCCAAATCAGTCGACGCGGCGCAGAAGTTTTTCGCGCGGTAGGCGCATCATGAGGAAACGTGAGCAGAGTCGCAGACCCACTAATTACCGACCGAACGTGCGCAGTTTGTACGTCAGGTTGAGCATCACGTAGCGGCCCAGAGCGTTGCTGCGGCTGCTTTGCAGATACGTCTCGGTCACGGTGCGGTCGATGTCGGATTGCTGGTCGAGCAGGTCAGAAACCGTCAGGTTGATCTCGGCGACGTCGCGGGCCAGAAACTTGTAGCCGATCCGTCCGCCCCACAGGATCTGCGTCGGCATGTCGGCGCTGGCGAATCCGGTGTAGTGGATGGCGCTCACGTCCGACGAGAGAACCACGCCGTCCCACGGAAGCCAGGTCAGCTTGGCGCCGGCCAGGTGGCGGACGTAGGTGTCGTCCAGCGACTCGGTCGACGAGGTGGCTTGCGTGTAGCGCGCAGCGTATTCGAGCGAAAAGTCGAGGCGCGGGCTGATGGCGCTGCCGACAAACGCGCGCCCGTCGATGTCGAACTGGTTCGAGACCGTCTCGACTCCGTTCGTCAGCCCAGGCAGTCGGGTGTACGACGTACCCAGCGACAGATTGGCGTTGCTGCGAATGAACTGGAACGGGCGACCGTAGCTGGCGAGCGCCTGGGCGCTCCACGCACCGTCGACGTTTTGCGACTGCGTGAACGTGCCGCCTGCGGGCAGGACGATGCCGGGGGCGATCTCGGTATCGGTCAGGGCGAACGTGTTGACGCCATAGGAGCCGCTGAGCAATCCAAAGAGGACGGTCCCGCCCTCAGCATCCGTCCGGTTGAGACGGGCGCGGAGCGTATGCGTCGTCGAGGGGACGAGGTCGGGGTTACCTGACGTGAGCTGCAGCGGGTTCGTCGTGTCGATCACGTCCTGCACCTGCGACGCCGACGGCGTTTGCGTCCGGGCGCGATAGTCGAGGTTGAGCCGCGCGCTTTCGCCCAACGTCAGCCGCACGCGCGCCGATGGCAACAAGGACCAGAACGTCCGGGCGACGTTCGTGACAAGAGGCAACACCTGCTCGCTCTCCAACCGCTCGTGCTGCACGTCGAGCCCGATCTGGGCGCTGGTCTGGCGGTCGCCCATGCGGTAGGAAACGCCGCTACTCTGCGTGACCGAACGCTGGTCGAGCCGGTTCGTCTGCGCCGAGTCGAGAACGGTGAACGTGCCGTTGCCGTCGCCCCCAAACGCGAGACGGTCCGATGACGTCCACTCGATGCTCGGACGATAGTTGAACTGGAGTTGTCCGCTCTCGCCCAGCGGTTCGGTAAAGCCCAGCCGGGCCGAAACGCCGCGCGAGAGGGCGTCGGTGTCGAAGAGCTGTGTCGTGATCCTTGGCGCGTCGCTGTCTACGTCGAAGAGCGACGTGGCGAGTTGGCTGTCGTCCTGACGGTCGTTCACCTGCCCGTCGACGCTCAGCGTGATCGTCCGTCCGGGCGCCTCCAGCCGGTGCCGAACGAGAAGGCTTCCCGACGCCGATAGCGCGGATCCATCTGCCTCGTCGGTCACGCGCGTCGCAGCGACGGCGGCGCCCGAGGGAAGCGTAGTTGCGCCCAAGAGCGTGCCGGTCGACGTGTTGTCCTGGAACGTCAGGCGCGGCTGAACGACGATCTGCGTCCGACTGGAAGCGCTGTACTCGGCCCGCAGCGCGACGCGGTGGTTGGTGTTGGTGCTCTGTGCGTCATCGGTCTGTGCGTAGCGCTGCGTGACGGCATCGCCGGTCGTGTAGTCGCGGTCGAGGCTGGAGGCGAGCGTGTTGTCGGTCGCGTTGTAGAAGTAGCTGCCGGTAAGGGCAAGCGCGCCGCCGAGCAGTTTGTCGGTGTAGTTGACGCCCAGCGCGTTGGCCGAGTTGACGCCCGACTGATCGCCGACGACCAGGCTGCTCACGTCTGCGCTGCCGCCTCGTCCGCCGCCTCCGCCACGCTGACCACCACCGCCGCCACCGCGACGCTGCCGTCCGCCGCCGCTGCTGACAACACCGAGCAGGTCCTCGGTCGCGAAGTTTTGCTGGTCGACGTTGTTGGTCAGGCCAAGCAGGGTGATGCGGCGCTCGCCGTCGAGGATGCTGACGTTGCCGCCTGCGAGGTATTCGCCTTCCGCTCCGCCGCCTACAAACACACGTCCAAAACTGCCGTTGCGCGCGTCAGGCCGGGTAACAATGTTGACGGTCTTTTCGGTCGTGCCGTCGTCGAAGCCCGAGAACCGAGACGCGTCGCTCTGCCGGTCGAACACCTGGATTTCCTGCACGATGTCGGCGGGGAGCGAACGCAGGGCGGCCTGCACGTCGGTCCCGAAGAACTCGCGCCCGTCGACGAGCACGCGCTGCACGGATTCGCCCTCGGCGGTTACCTGCCCGTCCGCGATGACGACACCGGGGAGTTTGGAGAGCAAGTCCTGTGCGTCGGCGTCCGGGTTCGTGGCGAACGCGTCCGCCGAAAACGCCGTCGTATCGCCCCGCACCTCGACACGCCGCCGCAGCGTCTCGACGACGACTTCGTCCAGCGCATCGCGGTCGACGGCCAGTTCCAGGATCCCCAGATCCAGCCGGGTACGAGCGACTTCGACAGTACGCACGAGCGGCAGGTAGCCCACGAAGGTGACGCGCATCCGGTACGTTCCAGGCACGACGCGCAGGGCAAACGATCCATCCGCCCCAGCCGCGCCGCCGACGCGCAGACTGTCCGACGTGTCGCGTACGAGCAGGATGGTGGCGCCGGTTAGTGGCTCCTGATCGCCAGCGTCGCGGACCGATCCGGTCACCTCGACG
>CAXBBB010000364.1:0-3614 GCA_963973615.1 uncultured Rhodothermales bacterium
GGGGCCGCACCCTTTTATCGGTGTTATCTGTGCGAATGCGGCGGATCGGTCGCGGTCGGGGCTCTGGAGCCGCAATTCTTCGCTGCGCTGCTGGAGGGGCTGAGAGTCCCGCAAGATCGGTACGACCAGAACGACCGGTCGCATGAGTGCGACCGGTCACACTCTTCGCATCCCTACTACCGGTCACATCCATGGTAGAGGTGTCACTCGTCGAGAAAGCCCACGGCCCGCCGGACGTAATCCGATGGAGAGAGGCCGGCCTGGAGCGCGAGGATCTTGAGGCGACGCCGTTCGGACTTGGTCAGCATGACGACCGTACGCACCATCTCGGTTCCGTCGGCCTTGACGTAGCCGATCCCCGTTTTGCGATGGGCCTGGTCGTGCGACTGGTCCTCGTTCGCCTCCTTAGTCTCTTTCGCGACTCGTTTGGGTCGAGGCGAAGCGCTCGTTGGCTTGGTCTTGGCCGGTCGGCTCCTAGGCTTCGAGGCAGCGGGTTTGGTGGGCGGTGTCGCAGGAGACGCCGGAGCGGACGGTTCTTCGGCGCGCGACACCATGCCCCCCAGGGCAGCAGCCATCGCTTCGCGGTCGGTGCGAGAAGACATGATAGGAGAGGGTTTAGACGGTGACGGAATCGGCGACGAGGCGAGCGAGCGCGTCGTAGGCCTGAGCGGAGGGATGCGAGGGGCGCGCGTGTTCGGCGATGGTGCGTCCCAGCGCCGCCGCCTCCTGTCCCCGACCCGAGTGCGGGATATGCTCGGCCACGACGGGCGAGTGGCCATCGCCGCGGTCGATCGAGTCGGCAGCCGCGCGAACGGCATCGAGCACCTGCGTGTGCGCGATGGGGCGCGCATCGAACATGGTGGGCACGATAAACGAGAGCAGCGGCAGCTTGCGCCCCCCGAAGCGCTGGCGTGTGCGCTGTACGGCCTCGACGTGCCGCATGAAGGTGCCCAGCGCTTGCATGGCGAGCGGCTGGAGCGACACGGGAGCGAGAACGGCATCCGAAGCCGCCAGCACCCCCAGCGCGAGCGGTCCCCACCCCGGCGGCACATCGACGATGACGAGCGGAGGCAGGCCCTCGCCCGCTACGGCGTCGGCCAGCGCTTCGAGCGCATCCCCGACCGCGAGCAGTCCGGCCGCAGGGTCCGCACCCAAGCGAGACGACTCGGTAGCAAGCAGAGCGCCCGCGGGGCATAAATCCAGGCCCGGGCGCACGTCCGGTAAGAGCGCGGCACGAGCCGACTGGGCGCGGTCGTCTTCAGAGGCCGCGAGCACGTCCGAGAGGCCCGGAGAATCCTGCGCCGCCCCGAGCGAACCGGCCAACTGGTTCTGGGGATCGGCGTCGACGAGCAGGATGCGGCGTCCGAGCGAGAGCCCGGCCAACCCGGCCGCCAGGTTGGCCGCCGTAGTCGTCTTACCGGTTCCGCCCTTGGTGAGCGCGATGGCGAGTGTGTACATAGCGAGAGGCGAGAAAAAGAGGTGCGACAGGTGCGACCCTAACGATCCATCGCATGAACCACACCCATCGTAGGGGTCGCACTCAGTATACGGGTGCGACCGGTCGTAGGAGTAGCAGTAGGGGCACCCATGCGATAGGTGCGAGTGGTCGCACTCATCGCACCCCTCGTATCCATATCACTACTCGCACTCGTCACATCCCTCGTATGAGTGATACCGGTCGCACTCATGGCACCTGTAGCACTCGTCGTACTCCTCGCAGTCGTGTCACCCCTCGCATTCGTGGTAGGGATGCTACCTGTCGCACCGGCGCCCCCTGTGGTGCTCGCCGCGTTGGGGTAGAGGTCTTCGACGCGCCGCTCGTCAGAGACGGGCTAGAGAGCGACGGCGAGGGGACCTTGCGGATCAGGACCGGCCGGTAGGAGGTTTGCAGCATCCGGCTGGAGGAGAAGCCGGCGTTTTGCGAGACCTCGTTCTCCCGTGTCCTGGGTTCGAGAGCGGCAAGGAAGAGCACAAATCCGTCGTCTTAACGTCCATAGGCGACTGCACAAATCCGTCGTCTTTCAATCGACACGGCTCGGCAGAAGGGCTTCGAAAGTGGCTCTAGGGAGCCAGAAACGCCCTTTGGCATGCCCGTGCACAAATCCGTCGTCGTTACGCACAAATCCGTCGTCTCTAGAACACAAGTCCGTCGTCCTGTCCGCACAAATCCGTCGTCTCTAGCGCACAAATCCGTCGTCTCTACGTGTCTGCAGGACCTTGTGAGTTATGGACTTAGGGGCCGCTTAAAGCTTTTAAACCTCTTAAAACCTAAAAACGCGCGAGGAAGGACGACGGATTTGTGCAGTCGCCAGCAGACGCCAGCGCATGATCCGCCCGTATTGTAGGTCATGCTCACGCCAACGACCACGATTGCCAAACGTACGGGACCGACCGACGTGCTCAAGCACAGCGCGGCGATCCAGATTACGAACCAGATCACGTTGCTGCAGCGGCGAGCCTGGAACGTGTTGTTGGCCAACGCCTACGACGAGTTGCCCAACCGTCGGCGGCATACGATGAGCGTGAACGACCTGGTGGACGCGTTGGGCATCACGACGCGCAACACGGCCCACCTCCGCGATATGCTGCAAGGGCTGACGACGACCGCCCTGACGTGGAACGTGCTGGGCAAAGACGGCAAGCAGAAGTGGGGCGCGGCCTCGCTGCTGGGCTACTTCGAGTTCGAGGGTGGCGTGTGCGTGTATGACTTCGGTGGACTATCGGACCGGCTCTACAACCCGGCGATGTACGCCCGTATCAAGCTGGCAACAGCTAACAAATTCAACAGCAAGCACGCCCTCGCGCTCTACGAGTTGTGTGTCGATTACCTGGGCGTGTGGCAGACGCCGTGGATGGAGATCGCCGATTTCCGCAAACTGATGGGCGTACCCGAAGGCGAGTACGAGCGGTGGTACGACCTGAACCGCAAGCTGATCGAACAGCCCTTATCCGAGATCAACGGCCTGTCGGACATCCGAGTGAAGGTGGAGAAGCGCAAGACGGGGCGCAGCTACAGCGCCATCAAGTTCATGATTCAGCCCAAAGCCAAGACCCCGGCAGCCGCCGTAGCGCAGGTGGAGGGGCGCCGCCCGCTGGCCGTGAATATCGACCGCGACGCCGACCCATTCGACGCGTGGTTCGAGTCGCTGCTACCGCTGGAGCGGTCGGCATTGCAGAGCGAGGCAAAGGCGGCGGCGGAGAAGAAAGACCCCGAGGCCAAGGGCGTGATGCGGACCGTGTTGGAGATTGAGTTCTTGCGCAAGGCGTGGCAGGAGAGTCATCGGCCCGTAGAGAGGGGATCAGGCCGTGTCTGAGCGTACGTTCGCGGGGTGTTTCGGCCCGCCTGACGAGGCGTCCCTCGTCGCCCGATGCGGCCCATTAAGCTCTTCACGGTGGTTCGGGGGCACGTCGGATAGGCAGAGGAATATGCAGCCCCTGAGTGCACGCTCGGTAAGGGACCGATCACGCCGGACCCCTGGGTGAGCCTATTAGCGCCACGGTCGATTGTAGGGCATCATGAGAAGCCGTCGGGCACCAGCGAGTTCGGACTTGGAGTGAACCCGGTACGGCTCCTCCGCACTTTGTGTGATCACGCGGCGCAGAGGACGCGCTTG
>CAXBBB010000365.1:0-3603 GCA_963973615.1 uncultured Rhodothermales bacterium
TCGCCGACGCCGAGGCGCCCGCCACGCGCAAGGTGCAAGCCGCGCTCGACAAAGCCGCCAACCGGATCAACGCTGCCGTCCAGCGGCGCTACGGCGAGTTGCCGTTCACCGAACACGCCCTGCTGAGCGATCTCAACGCCGAGGGTGCGTGGTACGAACTCTGGTCCACGTCGCGCGCCGGGATGGACGAAGAGACGGCCCGGTTGCACAAGGTCTGGCTCAAGACCGTCGACGACGTCGGGACGGGAGCGCTCGACCTGGGACCTCTGCCCGACGATAGCGCGGATGCCGATCCGTACGGCGGCGAGTTCTTCGAGGGCAACCCGCGCCTGTTCAGTCGGCGCTGCTGACAACGAGATGCCAGCAGGCGGCAGTAACCGGGTAGCTCCCGGCGAAGGCAAAGAGCCGCCTCCAGGAAAGCCCCTGAAGAGTCACCATGCAAGCAGGCTTGACAGACCGGAGAGACGGTCATCCTTCGCGGGGTAGCTCAGAGGTAGAGCGCTGGTCTCATAATCCAGATGTCGCAGGTTCGAGTCCTGCCCCCGCCACTCACTCGCCCGAACTATGGTCGCCGAAGTCCAATCCCTCCTCATCCAGCGCCTGACGGCTGCCGCCGGGCAGTCCGTCGACGCAGATGCGCAGCTCGCTCCGCGCGAGGTGGATGCCTACGCTCAGCAGCTGCTCAACCCGGAGCGGCTCGCCAACGTGGCTCCGGCGCTGTGGGTCGAGATCGATGGCGGCTCGCTCTCGAGCGCGGGCGGCGACCTGTTCGGCGGCGATCACCGCAACGACCTGATCCTGCTGGCTCGCAACGCGGCATCGGGTAAGTCGCTCGCTCACGACGGCGCGCGGCTGCTCAGCTGGACGATTGCCCAGCTCCGCGCGCTGCGCATCCCCATCGGCGGCAACATGGCCACGGTCGAGCGGATCACGTGGCAGCGCCTGGGCAGCGACGCCAACGCCCGCATCTGGTCCGCCCGCGTGACCGCCACGTTTTCCAGCATCTCCTGATGGACCGTTTCGACCTCTACCTGCACGATTACGTCACCGACTGTTCCTATGGGACCAGCGCGACGAACGTATCGCGGCAACTGCGCGACGCCTCGAACGCGTCCGTCGACGTGTACATCAACTCGCGCGGCGGCGACGTCTGGGAGGGCATGGCGATCTACAACATGCTGCTCCGTCACCGGGGCCGCGTGGTGACGCACGTCGACAACGCGTTTTCGGTCGCGAGCGTGATCGCTCTGGCCGGTGACGAGCGGCTGATCGGAAGCGGCGGATCGATGATGATCCACGACGGCTGGTACGACGGCTTCGGCGGCGGCTCGGACGAACTGCGGGCGGCTGCGACGGTGCTCGACAACGTCAACACGCAGATGGCTCAGATCTACGCCGACCGCACCGGGATGACGGTCGAAGCGGCTCGCCAGGCGATGAAGGAGGAGACCTGGTACACGTCGGCTCAGGCCGTCGAAGCCGGGCTGATGGATCGCATCGAGGGAGCTGCTTCGTCGCGCCTGGCGCCGAGCGCTGCGCTCCCATCCGACACCCTGCTCTGGACGCCTGACACGCTGGCCAAGGTGCAGAACAACCACACCTCGTTTTCCCTGGTCAGCCGGGGAGGATTCTTCGCGCTCCACACCGGGGCCACCAACACCAAACCCGCACCCGCTGCTATGAGCAAGCCCACCTGGAAAGACCGCATCCTCGCCGCCGTCGGCATGTCCACCGATACGCCCGACGAAGAGGTCGCCGAGGCGGTCGAGAAGCTTGCGTCCGAGAAGACCGAGCCCAATACCACCACTACTACCACCACGGCATCTACGCCCGAAGCGAAGACCGAGACGCCCGCGCCCAAGGCCGAGACGCCCGCGTCACAGACGGACGATCTCGCCAAGGAGAACGCCGAACTCAAGGCGCGCCTGGCCGCCGTCGAAGGCTCGAACGCCGAAGCCGAGGTCAACGCCGCCATCAAGGACTTCAAGATCGAGGCCAAAGATCGCGACTTCTGGAAGGCCGAGATGAAGCGCGACCCGGCCCGCACCAAAGGCGTCCTCGCCGCGATCCCGGTCAACGCCACCAAGCCGCCCGGATTCGTCCAGGAGCGCGCCGACGGCGGCGGCCCGCTCGCCAGTTCGCCCGTCGCTATCACGCACGAACAGTCCCGCAACCCGAAAGCCTACCGAACGGCCAAGGCGCAAGCCCAGAAGCTCGGCGTCGAACTGAAGATCGTCGACTGATCCGAAGTCCGCACCACTCCAACCCGCACACCAACACCGCACGCCACAATGGCCAACACCAACGGAGGCTACGTCCTCACCCGCTTTGCCCAGGAAGGGCTGATGTACCTGATGCTCGCTCTGGGCATGGGCAGCCGCGTCCACCGGGGCTACAGCCGCTCGGCTACCGAGAAGGGCAACACGATCCAGATCCCGGCTCCGGGTGACTTCGAGGCCCGCGACGCGCCTTCGGACATCCAGGACATCGACGCCCGCAAGGTGTCGCTCACGCTCGACCAGTGGAAGGAGGTCAAGTTTGCGCTGTCCGATAAGGAGCTGAGCGACGTGAACGATGCGATCATCGAAGAGCACGTCAAGCCCGCTGCCTACGCGCTCGCAAAGGATATCAACGAGAAGTTGACAGGGCTGCGCAGGAGCATTCCGTGGGCGGTCGACTGGGATACAGACGAGGTGCTCAAGAGCGTCCTCGCCGCTCGTGCCCGTCTGGCCCAGAACGGCGCTCCGATCACGGACGGCGACGTGTTCGCGGCCCTCGACTCGAACGCCGAGGCCGACCTTCTGAGCCAGCCGTTCATGCACTCGAACAACGTGGCGGGCGCTGCGGGTACGACGCCACTGACCGACGGCTCGCTCGACCGGCGCTTCGGCGTCGAGTTCTTCCAGAACTACGCGCTGCCCGATCACGTGAGCGGCACGATCGTAAACGGCGGCGACCAGGCCGGAGCGCTCGACGGCGCGGCAGCCAAGGGCGCGACGCAGATCACCATCGACGGCCTGACGGACGCTCAGACGGTCAAGGCGGGCGATACGTTCGTGATCGCCGGAAACGAGCAGCGCTACGCCATTACGGCCGACGCGGTCGTTGCCGGCAACGAGATCACCGTTCCGATCTCGCCGCAACTCAAGCAGGCATACGCCGACAACAGCGTCGTGACGTTCGACACGGCGACGGGTACCAACGCGGACGCCTACGCGGCTAACATGGTATTCCACCGCCACGCCTTCGCGCTCGGCACGGCTCCGCTCGAGAGCGACGAAGGAAGCGACCAGGCCCGCCGCCAGGGCATCGAGGTCGAGACGATCACGGACGAAGAGAACGGCATCACGATCCGGGCGATGAT
Source organism: uncultured Rhodothermales bacterium (assembly GCA_963973615.1). GTDB lineage: Bacteria > Bacteroidota > Rhodothermia > Rhodothermales > BA12 > CAXBBB01. Next base: position 3,365 of record CAXBBB010000365.1, read on the forward strand.
GTGGTACGACCCGAACTCGCGCAAGAACATCGTCGCTCTCGACGTGCTCTACGGCGTGGCCGTCCTCAACCCGGACCTCGCCGTCACGGTGCGTCGCGACGCCTGATCCTGACGCCCTCGTCACCCCAACCTGACCCCATTCAGACCCATGGCCAAGACTCTCGAAACTGTCCAGATCGCCAACAAGAAAGGCGATGATTACCTCGTCATCAACAAGCGGGACTTCGACCCGGAGACGC
>CAXBBB010000366.1:0-3599 GCA_963973615.1 uncultured Rhodothermales bacterium
CGACCGGAACGTCGTTCGGCAGACCGAGAGCTACACGAGCATCCTGTTTGTCGACCGAAGGTCCGTACGTATCGTACACAGGGTGGGCACACAGCGAAATCGAAAGGTTTGGAGCGAGGCGGAGCGCGTCGCGCCGGACGTCAGGCGTGAGGACCGTTGCACCGTCGACCAGCCGCAACAGGGCACGCATGAGCAGAGCGGCACCTGGCCACCAGCGATCCGGCCGCACGTCGTGTAGTAGCAACACGACGAGAGGACGTGAGCGACGCGATAGGGCAGCTACGCCGCGCATCCCCAGCACGACGCTGAGATAGACGGGAAGAGTGAGCGGCATCCACTGTGTCAGTAGGACAGCATCGTACTCGCCGGACATCGCTCGCGAAATGAAACGAGCCCACGTCCATGGATGGAGTATGTGCAGTGCATCGTCTGCATGACTGGGCTGAGAAGACGTCAGCAGCGGCACATCGGACACGTCGGCGCGAAGCGTCAACTCCTGGATCAGTAGCTCGTGGAAGGCCGCGATGCCAGACCCCTGACGCGGCGGCGGTCCGGCGCAGAGCACGTGTAGGGTATCGGGCGAATCAGAGTGGTTCACAACAACGCAGATCAAAAGCGAAGGGTACGCGAGACCTCCAACCCCGTTCGAACTGATGACGAAGCCATAGGAGCACTCATGCGTAGGGTGACACACAGCATCAGCCTCTCCTTTCTTCGTTTTCTTACCCCTCGATCTATGACCTTATACGCCGTCATCATGGCCGGAGGCGTCGGCAGCAGGTTCTGGCCGCGCAGCCGCAAAGCCTCGCCCAAGCAGTTTCTCCGATTCTCAGGCGACCGCTCGCTGATCCAGACCACGATGGACCGCCTAGCGCCCATCGTTCCGCCAGAGCGCGTCTTGGTCGTCACGCACGCGCGCTATGCCGAGCACACGCAGCAACAACTGCCCGACGTGCCACCCGAAAACATCCTCGCCGAGCCGATTGCCCGCAATACGGCGCCGTGCATCGCCTTCGCCGCTGCGCACTTGGCTGCACGCGCCCCTGACGCGACGATGCTCGTTCTCCCCGCCGATCACGTCATCAAAGACCAGCAGACGTTCGAGCACGTCGTAGCCATCGCCGCCCAGAAAGCGCAGTCGCCAGGAGCGCTCGTCACCATCGGCATCGAGCCGACCCACCCCGAAACGGGCTACGGCTACATCCAGTACGACATCGATGACGAGTCGGGAGAGGTTGCGGCGCATCCCGTCCTTACGTTTGCCGAGAAGCCGGACCAGGCAACGGCGGAGCGCTTCGTCGACTCGGGCGACTTCGTGTGGAACAGCGGCATGTTCGCGTGGCGCGTCGACTCGATTCAGGCGGCGCTGGCCACGCACCTACCCGAAGTGGCCAAGACCTTCGCGCCTGTCGCGGCCTCTTCCGATGCGTCTCAGGACGACGAGGTCGTCGTTCAGGCCTACGCCGACTGTCCCAGCATCTCCATCGACTACGGCATCATGGAGCGCGCCGGCGATGTGTGGTGCGTCCCGGCTTCGTTCGGTTGGAACGATGTGGGCGATTGGCGCGCGTTCGCCGATTTGCAGGAGACCGACAGCCAGGGCAATGCGCTCCAGGGCGATGTGCTCATCCATGCGTCGGCGCGTTGCTGTGTCGAAGCAGGCGAGCGAACGGTTGCGCTCGTAGGCGTCAACGACCTCATCATAGTCGACACGCCGGATGCGCTGCTCGTCTGTCACCGAGATCAGGCGCAGGGCGTCAAAAACATCGTCAATCACCTGTCGATCAACGACCGCGACGATGTGATCTGACGACACTCTGCGTCGCGAGGATAACTCACGGGGATGCATGCTTAGGCGTGCATCCCCGTTTCGCTTTCTAGTTCACGATTTGGTAGTTGTCGCTTCACGCGAAGCAGATGGAACGGGTGAATCCCAGGGGCCAAAGTGACGTAAGGATCCACAACCTGACCCGCCGGTCACTTTTGAATCAAGCGAGTCAATTACCTGTCTGTATGGAAGCCACTACCCTCTCTCGCCGCGAACGCGAACGGCTCGCCCGACGCGATGCCATGCTCGATGCTGCGCTCACCGTTTTCGCCGATAAAGGCTATAAACAGGCGACACTCGACGAGGTCGCAGCACGCGCCGAGTTTGGCAAAGGGACGCTCTACAACTACTTCCCCAAGGGAAAGCAGGAGATCTTGTTCTCACTTCTCGACCGCCTGTTCAGCGACATGTGTGAGTGGACTCACTCTCACTTTGCAGAAGCGGAAGCCGCAGGTCAGACGGGCCGCGAGATGCTACGCACTTACATCTTCAAGCACGTCGCCTATCTCTCCGAACGACGCGACGTGTTCGCCCTGCTGATGCAGGAGGTGCACCGCATCGCCTTCGACATGGACCTCGAAAAAGTCGGACGGATGGTCGAGATGCGCGAGCGGATGATCGACCAGATCGCCGCGCCGATCCAACGGGCCATCGACCGAGGCGAGATCCGCGACCTGCCTGCCACCATCATCGCCCACACCATTCTGGGCAACATCAAAGGACACTTGCTCGCCGTGACGCTCGAAGCGCACGCCGACCCGTCTTGCTCCTTTATCGAATACGCCGATCCCCAGCGCGCCGCCGATTTGATCTCGACGACGCTGCTCGACGGCTTAGCTCTCTCCCCTTCCGCCGACGCCTGACCTGATGCCCCGTCTGCTCTTCTTTCTCGCGTTCGTTCTTGGCGCCCTCCCGCTCCACGCGCAACAAGCTGTTTCCGACGACGCACCGATCCGGCTGTCGCTCGAAGAGGCCGTCGAAGTCGCGCTCGTGCAAAACTATGCGCTTCGCTCGCAGCGACTCGACGTGGACTTTGCGTCGGCTCAGGTGCGCGAGGCCTATGCCGGAGTGTTGCCCAGCGTTACCCTCAACTCGTCGTACACCCGAACGGTCAAAGCGGCCAACCCGTTTGCCGGATCGGACGCAGGCGGACTCTTCGGATCGCTGGGCTTCGTCGACTGGCTGAGCTACAACGAACGCGCTCGGACGGACAACGAAGCATCGACCAACCCGATCTCGTTTCTGGCCTACCAGGACTCGGTCGCCGCCGGGTTTCAGCGCGCCGGACTGAGTAGAGATCAGAACGACAACCCGTTCTTCGTCCCCAACCGCTTCGACAACACGATCGAGATCAGTCAGGCTCTGTTCAACGGATCGGCGTTCGCGGCAATCAAGGGTGCTCAGGCGCTCAAGGACGTAAACGCGCGCGGCGTCGACCGGCAGGAGCAGGTGCTGGCACAGCAAGTCGCCGAGCAGTATTTCGATGCGCTACTGGCGCAAGAGCAGGTACGTGTGCAGCAGGCGAGCGTCGACCGAGCGGGCAATACCGTGCGCGAAACGGTGCGGCGTGTGGCGCGTGGGGCGGGGCCCAAGTTCGAGCGTTTGACGGCCGAGGTCAACGAAACCAACCTGCGCTCGCAACTCGTTCGCGCCCGGACGCTGGCGGCGACGGCGGTCGACCAGCTCAAACTGACGCTGGGCATCTCCCCGACCCAGCCCGTCGTGCTGACCGAAGAACTCAACGTGCCCGCGCGCTTCGATCTGGCGAGCC
>CAXBBB010000367.1:0-3595 GCA_963973615.1 uncultured Rhodothermales bacterium
AGTGGGCAGAGGATCAGACCAACCGGAGCATCAACTCGCTGTGCCGCGACGCGATCGAACGGGAGATCGGTCCCCACTTACCCAGGTAAAGCGGGTGCACGACATCCGTTGTGCCCCAAGAAGGGACAGCCAGGGGCGACCAAACCACGCAGCCACTCCGTCCCCTGTGTGCGGTCTTCTGTCCGTCCCGCAAACGGTCACCTCAGTAATCCTACGCCGCAGTAGCCGACACGCGTCGCAGGGCCAATCCCTCTGGGTAGCGGATTGGCGATACCGTGAGTCAGCAAGGGAGGGCTAGGACGGGCAGCGTCGGGGGAAGGCACATGAACAGCCCGATGCCGCGCCCATCGATGATTCAGCGTGCCGGAGCTTTGAGTGGGTCACAGACGCGAGTCGAAGACTACCGCCAATGCGGCCTAGGGTGGCCCACCCTTGTCTGTGTAGACCCCGAGGGGACAACTAACCCCAGTCAGAGACTGTTTGGAAAGGGTGGCAGGGAGGCGAGAGCGGGCGCGAGAAGCAGTCTCGAAAGGGGTGTGAACCGAAACAGCAAGTCGTGAAGTAAGCAGGCTTAGCGCGGCGTTATGGCGATGCAGCACGACGCCGCGAGATAAATCCGATCGATTCGCACCCCGTAGCCTTTCGCCAATCAGTTTCTAACACCGCGCGACGAAAGGTGACCGTTTACGGGATTCGTCGTCGTTTAAGTACTTTAAGAACGTTTAAGAACGTTTAGCTCACTCTAAGTCCCGCATACAAATGGCTTGGAATACCGTAAGGTGACCGTTTACAGGACCAAAGGTGACTGTCTACGGGAGGTAAGGTGACCGTTTACGGGACCAAAGGTGACCGTTTACGGGAGTTTGCGCTGCTCAGGCGCCATCCCCTTGGGCCCTAAGGGGTTAGAGGGGCGTCAAGTCCGTAAAGTGACCGTTTGCGGGAGAGGGGAGGGGCTCGCGAAAGGTGACCGTTTACGGGAGAGATACGATCTGCCTGGGGAAAGGTGACCGTTTACGGGACGATAGCCTTCGACTTGGTCCGGGGCTCCACTCGTACCATCCGCAGCGCGCCAGGGTCTGGCAAAAGGTGACCGTTTACGGGATGAGGCTCGGGTGGACTGCAAAGGTGCACTCGGTGGGATAGGGACGGTCACCTGTGGGCCTATATTATCGCGGTGTCCACCCAGTGCGATTTATGAGCATGAAGCCCGTCAGAAACACGCCGTATGAGCTCAAGAAGCACGTGGGGGCGGTTCACGTCAAGGGCAAATTGTCCCTGCTTCAGCGCAAAGTGAACAACGTGCTGCTGCTCAACGCGTACGATGAGCTGCCCGACGAGTCGGTGCTCGAACACACGATCGATCTGAGGGCGCTGGCTTCAGCAGCGGCCTTCGATTCGAACGACCGCCAGCAGCTTCGGGACGCGCTCGAGGCGCTCGTCGATGCCAAGATCAAGTGGAATATTTTGGGACCCGATGACGAGGAGGAATGGGGGGTGAGCACGTTTCTCGCACAGGCTGTCACGCGTGGCGGCAAGTGCTACTACGCCTACGCCCCCGGACTGAGACGGCGCCTGTTCAACCCGTCGATCTACGCCCGGATCAACCTATCTGTGCAGGAGCGCTTCACGAGTGCCTACTCGCTTGCACTCTACGAGAACTGCGTGCGGTTTCGGCGGGTCGGGTCGACCGGATGGTTCAGTCTCGAACGCTGGCGCGACCTACTCGGCGTGGGCGAGAGCCAGTACGAACAGTTCAAGTATCTCAAGCGCAGCGTCCTGGTCCCAGCTATCCGCGAGGTCAACGCCCAGAGCGACATCCATGTGACGATGGAGACCCGGCGGGAAAAGCGATCTATCGTGGCGCTCAAGTTTGCCATCCGCGAGAACGAGCAACTACAACTCGAACTGGCTCGGCAAAACGACTCGGCGGCGCGGGAACTGGGGACGGCTGCGTTGCCCGACCTGCAATCCCTAGCACCTGCACCTGATCAGCTGCTTGGACCCCTCCAAAAGCGGCTCAAAGAATTCGGGCTTACCGACGCGCAGTCGCTCGACCTCTCGACGGAGTTCAGCGCCGAGCGGGTCGAGCGTAATCTGGCGTACGTTCAGCACGCGCTTGACACAGGCAAACACGTGCGCAGCGTACCCGCGTTCACGCTCGACGCCATACGGTCGGATTATGCTGATGCGCCCGGGGAGACGCCTGCTCTGGCGTCGGCGAAGCGGGCCAGGCAAGCCAAGCAGCGATCTGCGAGTATTGGCGCGTCCCCTGAGGCCCTGAGGGCGGCTCAGCAGGCCGATCGGCGTAGGGCGGAGTGGGAGAGAGGGCAAAAGCAGATCGCCCGCTTACGGGCACGCTACGAGGCTCTGAGCGAAAGCGAGCGGACCGAGGCCGACCGCAAAGCTGTCGAGCGAATGGCGTCGAGTGATCCGTTCACCTTTGCACTCTTCGAGAGCGAGGTGGCAGCGGGACGGTCGAGGGACGAGCATTCGCCAGCGGTGCAAGCGGTGCTCGACGAGCTGCGTGGTTGGGCTATGGAAAGCTTGAGTCAGTAAAGGCCTGTACCCCGGACAACCAACAGAGCAAGCCCAGGCCGCTGGCAACGCGGATAGGACCTGGTTAAGCACCTAGATCGGTGATACAGTATCATATGATATCATATGATACTGTATCACCGATTCGAGAGCGGGTGGAAGGAGCGCTCAGAAGCGATCAGCCAGCGAGAGCCATTCCGTTGGGGCGGGGCGGTATGCGCCAGGCTACGGTGGGGCAGGGACCAATACTGCTACTGCGCGCGACTGGTGATCAGAGCACTATCACGGTCGTACGCGCCACCGTTTCACCTGACGTAACGACAATGAGGTAAACGCCGGACGCTTCTCGCGCGCTCCACGTGAGTCTAGCTGCGACGATCCCGTCGGCCAGGAGTGCGACGCGGCGCCCGAGCAGGTCGAATACCTCGACCCGACCCTGCACCACGCCGGCCTCAATCGTGACGGCCGAGCGGGCAGGCGACGGATAGGCGCGGAGCGTTCTCGTCGGGGCCGGCTCGGCCAGCGAGGTCACGACGGTGCGCGTCCGGATTTCGTCTGCTGTCAGGGCGACGTTGAAAACCGACACGTCGGCGATGGCTCCGGCGAAGTTGTAGTCGGGCTGGCCGGGCAGCATCTGGCCGATGAGCAGCGGTAGGTCGACGGTAGGGAGGAGGCCTGGGTGCTCGGTCGATGCGACTTCCTCGAACCCGACGTAAAGCCGCATTACCGTTCCGTCGAAGGTGGCGGCGACGTGTGTCCACTCATTCAACGCGACGGCAGTGGGGGCGTCGAGATCGACGACCCCCGACTCGGTGCGAACACTCCACCGGGGCACACCGTCGGGGGTGAGCGAGATCTTGTAGCGCTGCTGCCACGAGCCGTGGGAGATGAGGAAGCGCTCGCGCTCGAACGCGCTCGGACTGATCCAGGCGGACACGGTCACGGCGCGGCGGGGGAGGAGGGAGGCGCCCGCATCGACGCGGACAACGTCGTCGATTCCGTCGAGCACGAATGCCAATCGGCCATCTACCTGTCCCGTCTGAGCGCCTGCCGTGAGCAC
>CAXBBB010000368.1:0-3589 GCA_963973615.1 uncultured Rhodothermales bacterium
CGACCTTCGGGTTATGAGCCCGACGAGCTACCTCTGCTCCACCCCGCGATTGGGATTACCATAGTACCCAAACCTCATCCACTTGTCAAGTGACACTCTCGTGAAGCACGCACTTCTGCTCCTGGTCCTGCTCCCCCTCGCCGCATGCCGCGCACAGCCGCGCGAAATCGCGATCACGCTGGACGACGTGCCGCTCGTCGGGTACTACACCTATCCCGACGATTTTCAACGCATTCAGTCCATTGACAGCATGACCCAGGCATTGGCGCGACACGATGCCCCGTATACGGTCTTTGCCATCGGTCAGGACGTGGCGGTTGAGCAGGAGGGCGCGTTACTGGACCGCTGGCTCGACGCCGGAGCGCACCTCGGCAACCATACGTACACGCACCGCAACATGGGCGATCTGAGCGTTGCCGAGGGCATCGCCGACATCGAGCGCGCAGGCGACGTACTTCAGCCCATTGCCGACGCGCGCGGACTGTCGATCCGTTACTTCCGGTTTCCGTTTCTGGCCGAAGGCGTATCGCTCGAACAGAAGCAAGCCTACGCCGACGCACTAGCCCGAATGGGATTGTACAACGCCCGCGTGTCCGTGTCGAACAACGACTGGGAGTTCAATGAGCGCTACCGACAGGCCGAACTCGAGGAAGATTGGGAAGGGCGCTACGAGATCGGGCAGGAATACGTGCTCCACATCCTCGAATCGATAAAGTACTGGGATATGGTCGGCGAGGAGCTGACGGGCCGCAGCGTACGCCACGTGCTGCTGCTGCATGCCAACCGCATCAACCGCGACTACCTGGGCGCCATTCTCGACAGCCTGGCCGCCGATGACTACACCTTCATCGACCTGGATCGCGCCTACGCCGACCCCATTTACGCCGAACCCGACCGCTGGCCGACTGAAAACGGGGTTTCTTTCTTAGAGCACGTCCGCCAAACGCGGAGGCTAGAGGGGACAGAGTAGGGCGTGGTGTGCGAAAAGGAGACCGAGTGAAGCACAACGTCTTAACAGTCCAGCAAGCCGCGCGTGGTACCTTTGCGCCTCACCTGTTTCAGAAAAGCGCTTCCCGCCGATGGCCGTCCTCCACCCGTTCCGCGCCCTCCGTCCTGCTCCCGAGCACGTTCACGAAGTTGCCTGTGTGCCCTACGACGTAATCGATACGTCCGAAGCGCGTGCGTTGGCCGAGGGCAAACCACGCTCGTTCCTGCACGTCATCCGACCCGAAATCGACCTGCCCGAGGGTACGGACGAGCACGCCGACGAAGTCTACCGGATGGGCGCCGACAATCTGCGCAAACTTGCCGCCAGTGAAGCGAGCATTCAGGAAGACGAGCCGTCGCTCTACGTCTATCGCCTGATCCGCAACGGACGCCCGCAGACCGGCATCTTCGGCTGTGTTGCCGTCGCGGATTACGACGACGACACGATTCTCAAGCACGAACTGACGCGTCCCGTCAAGGAGGACGACCGTACGCGGCACATCCTGACGCAGCAGGCGCATGCCGAGCCGGTCATGCTCGCCTACCGCGACGACAGCGACGTAGCGGCTCGCATTGACCGAACAACGGCTCAAGGCCCCCTCTATGACTTTACCGCCGACGACGGCGTGCAGCACACGATCTGGCGCGTCGGCGATGCGCAGGGGCTGGCCGATGCGTTCGGTCACGTTCCGACGCTCTACGTCGCCGATGGGCATCACCGCTGTAAGGCAGCGAGCCGCGCCTATCACGCCGAAGTCGAGCGCTCGGACGCTACGCCGACTGACGAAGTCGCGTTCTTCCCCGCCGCGCTCTTCCCGATGTCCAACATGGACATCCTGCCCTACAACCGCGTCGTCAAAAACCTACCCGATGGCCCTGACGCGTTTCTCTCCGCTTTGCGCGAGCGCGTCGAAGTCACCGAGAATGCCGAAGCTACGCCGCAGGGACCTGGCTACGTCTCGCTCTATTTGGACGGTACGTGGTACAGCATCGAACTGCCCGAGAGTACGACCAGCGGCGTCTCCGACCGGCTCGATGTGGCACGCCTGAGCCGCTTCGTACTCGAACCGCTGTTAGGCATCAAAGACCCACGCACCGATCCCAACATCGACTTCGTCGGCGGCGTACGGGGTACCGACGCTCTGGTCGACCGCGTCGATAGCGGACGAGCGCAGGCGGCATTCTCGATGCACCCGACGTCGATGGAAGAGTTGCTCGCCGTGAGCGATGCCGGTGAACTGATGCCGCCCAAGTCGACGTGGTTCGAGCCGAAACTGCGCTCAGGCTTGCTCGTCCACCTGTTTTAGTTGTCATCGCGAGGACGTAGGCCGCGGCGATCTGCGGGTTCTGCGTTTCTTTCAGACTGCCGCGTCGCTTCGCATCGGCGATGCTGCGCTTCTCGCAGTGACAACGTCCTAGTATTAGCCTCACTCCCATGAAAGTCCTCATCGCCGACAAACTCTCCAGTTCCGCCGTCGACCGGATGGAATCAGGCGGCCACGCCGTCGTCACCGACCCGACGCTCGACGGTGATTCGCTGACCGCTGCGCTGACCCGAGAAAACCCGAACGTGCTCATCGTGCGCTCGACTAAAGTGCGAGCCGAGCATCTGGACGCCGCGAGCGGACTGGAACTGGTCGTTCGCGCCGGAGCCGGAGTCGACAACATCGACACGACCGGAGCGAGCGAGCGCGGCATCTTCGTCGCCAACTGCCCCGGCAAGAACTCCGACGCCGTCGCCGAACTGACGACGGGACTGCTGCTGTCGCTCGACCGCTCGATCCCCGACAACGTCGCCTACGCTCGGGCCGGGAAGTGGCGCAAGGGACACTATGGCAAAGCTGCCGGTGTACGTGGGCGACGATTGGCGGTGATCGGAACCGGCAACATCGGACGCGCCGTCATTCGCCACGCCCAGGCGCTGGGCATGCAGGTGACGGCATGGAGCCGCTCGCTGACCGATGATGATGCCCAGGCGATGGGCGTGCGTCGTGCGCTGAGTCCGGTCGAAGCGGTAAGGGACGCGGATGCCGTCACCCTCCACGTCGCGTCGACGCCAGAAACCAAAGGCATGGCTGGGCGCGTCTTTTTCGAGGCGATGAAGCCCGGCGCGTTCTTCCTCAACACCACGCGCGGTGCCGTAGTCGACGATGACGCGCTGGCGTGGGCGCTCGAAAACCGGGGCGTTCGGGCTGCACTCGACGTGTTCAACGGCGAGCCGTCCGGTAAGGAAGGCGATCTGGAGCACGCACTGGCCAACCATCCGTCGGTCTATCTGACGCACCACATCGGCGCATCTACGGAGCAGGCGCAGGAAGCTATCGCCGAGGAAGCCGCGCGCATCGTTGATGTGTACGCGTCGACCGGAAAGGTGCCACACTGCGTCAACCTCGCCACCAAAACGCCCGCGACGCACCTGCTGACGGTCCGCCACCGCGACCGCGTCGGGGTTCTCGCCGCCGTTCTCGATCACGTCCGCCGGGCCGGGTGGAACGTGCAGGAAATGGAAAACCTGATTTTCGACGGTGCCCAGGCCGCCTGCGCCCGCATCCGGTTCACCGGTACGCCCGACGACGACGCGCTGGCCGCGATCAAGTCGTCC
>CAXBBB010000369.1:0-3588 GCA_963973615.1 uncultured Rhodothermales bacterium
CGACTTGCTGCCCGGCGACCTGACCGCATTCACCATTGAAGTGCCGCGCAGGGACTATGAGGCCGCCAGGGCTCAGAGCGAGCGTGCGCCGCTGCCCGAGGACTGGGCGAGAGGCACCGCGATCTCGCGCCCAGTCCTCGGGCAGGGCTGGTCCGAGAGCGGCGCTCTTCTTCTGGTCGTTCCTTCTGTGATCGTACCGTCCGAGCGGTGCGTGCTCATCAATCCGCGCCATCCAGGCATGGAGGGCGTGCGCGTGGTGAGCAGCACGCCTTTTGCCCTTGACGAGCGCCTGTTGCGCTAACGTGTATCAGCCGGCGTTCGCTGCAACGGCGGCGATAGGCGATTGGGTGCCGAGAGGGATCAGCGGGGCCTGGGCTGCGGCATCGTCCTGCTGAGGCCCCACAAGTAGGGGCGCGAAGCGAGCTTTCGGACCGCCCCCGAGCATCGGCAGCTGTTTGGGCAGTTCGAGGTTGTCCTTCCAGTAGACCTTGACGCCTGCACTGAGTGCCTGCTGCATCAGATGCACCACCCATTCGAGCTCAGGCTGTTTGTCCTTGATGCTCATCCCATAGCCCTTTTGCGCTCCGATCACGACGCAGTCGAACTGTCCGATGTCGGTGAACGTGAGCCGTTCGAGCATCGGCTCGCAGCTAAGCCACTTGACGCTTGCGTTGATCTTTGCCATGTGCTTCTCCACAATCGAGACGCGGCTTTGCTCGTCAACTGTCGCGCCGATCCAGGCATTCTTGGGAAACGAGAACCCGTCGAGCTTCTGGGGAAACTTGGTCAGCATGAGAAAGCGCCACTCGGTCGCCTGCTCGGCAGCTTTGTGCACGGCTTCGATGGCCCAATCGGGCACCCATTTGCCATAGAGATCAGCCATCGAACAGGTAAAGACGTTGCGGTCGCGCACGTGCGCGTCGCTCGTTGGAGCGGGCGCGTGGCTGGGCGCAAGAAGCCGCCCGGTGTGAAACGTAGGCTCGAACTTCTGAGCGTAGCGCAAATCGGCGATGTGCCGCGCGTAGCAGTACGGGCAGGTGTGACGGCAGCCCGTGACGGGGTTCCACGAGTACTTGGCCCAGTCGACGTGCTCATTGGTCTTGTTTAACGTGAATCTGCGCCCCGTCGATCGGTACGCGTCTAGGATTTCGTCAATCGGGGGCCTCGTGCCGAAGAGCGACGAGGGAACGGCGCGATCGTAATCGGTCGTTTTGTTACCGACCTCGCGGGCGTGGGACTGAAGTGCAGGTCCGATCAGTTCGCTGGGCACCGTGATGAGCATGTCAGTAGTGTCGCTACCGGCCTTGGCCGTCACGAACGCTCCAAACGCCTCTTGGGCATCAACCCAGTGCTGTTCGGGCGCCGATGGGCCAGAAGTCCCATTCGGCTCGGCGGCGCTGATCTGAGCTTCGACCTTCACGATGGCGCTTTCGATCATCGGTCCGGTCACCTTCTTGGCATCGCCAGCTTCCGCGACCGCTGTTGCCCAAGCTTTGCGGCGCACGTCAGGCTCTTTGGAGACCAGCGGTCTGACCTGAGCCTCGCGGGTAGGGGCCTGAATGTCTCCGTCCGGAGACACGAGCTCGTTGACCACCTTGGCTTCGGTGATGTAGCGGTACGCTACCGAGCGCTTGATTTCCCACCGATCGTTCAGGTAGGCGGCGAAGGTGGCGTGTGTGCTGCGGTAGAGCTTGCGGCTCCTGATTTGTTCGAGCGCCAACCCTACGGCGTAGAAGTGCGAGAGGCCCTTCTGGATAGTCGCCTCGTGCTGTTCGAGGTCTTGGAGGTCGGAGGGGGGCAGCAGCGCTGTCATCATTGTAGGGCCTAAAAAGGCGATGATGATAAGACGATGGCTTGTCCCGGAAAAGCGGGACGACCAGTTGAGAACACTTTCTCTTAGCCGAGCGATTCGGTGCCCGACCGTATGGCAAATTTGGAGTAGTTCAAACTGAAGTGAACCCGCTTCGGGCTCTCCCGCACTTTGTGTGATCACGCAGCGCACAGGACCCGCTTGCGGAGCAGTTCAAAAAACCGGCTTGATCGTACATCTGATTAACGTACAATCCTGTTCCATTGCTTGTCAGACCCCAACAGCATCGATCTGCCCAGCACCCTTCCGTTGAACGATTCGGTAAAACCCACCCCCAGCACCCAATCTCCCTTCGGCACCCGTTCGCCAGGCGATACCTTGCCCTTCGTGAACCGACTCCCGACCGCTCGCCTGCTCCCGGCCCTCCGCCGGGGACGCACGATCCGCCTGCTGCCCGCCCTGCGCCGGGCCGCTCCGCTGTTCGGGCTGCTGCTGGCCGCGCTCGTCTTCGGCCAGTCGACCGACCTGCTCGCGTGCGCCGACGAAGCGCAAGCTACCGAGCACGCGGGTGAGATCCACGCCGACGCGGCATTCGGTGCAGGCCATCCTATCCCTGCTCCTGGCGCCTTCCACGCGGGCGATGAGCACGATCACGAAGAGGGTGGCTTTGCCGACTGCCTCTGCCACGTCGTGTTCACTTCGACGGCCATGCTTCCCGCCGTCCCGGCGCTTGGAGCGCCCGAGCGGCCCCGCGCCCGCCTCGCGCCGGCGCGCCTCGACGTGGCTCCAGCCCCCGTTGACCACGTGCCGTTAGGCTAAGGACGGTCTACCCTGGGACACGTGCGTCCGAGCGGCTCGCCTGAGCGCGCCTTGCCGGTCGCGATGCGTCCGCGTATAGCGCCTGCATAGAGCGCTCTGCGCCCCAAGGACGGCATCTGCTGCCGCACCCTCCCCGGTGGACCCCGCCGCGCACGCGCGCGGCCTGATACCGCCCGCTGCCGCCCGCCCCTGCGCGCGCCGCCGCTGGCTCCGTTCAGCCTTTTGGTCCCCCACCCCATGTTCGATCGCATCGTTGCGTTCTCTCTTCGGCAGCGCGCCCTCGTGCTCCTGGGCACGCTCGCGCTCGTCGCCGCCGGTCTCTACGCCGCCCTCCAACTGCCCGTCGACGCCGTCCCCGACGTCACCAACAACCAGGTGCAGGTGCTCACTCAGGCACCCGCGCTCTCGCCGCTCGAAATCGAGCGCTTCGTCACCGTGCCGGTCGAGCTGGCCCTCAAATCGCTGCCCGACCTGGTCGAACTGCGCTCGCTCTCGCGCCAGGGCATCTCGGTCATCACGGTCGTCTTTGGCGAGCGCGTCGACACGTACTTCGCGCGCCAGCTCATTCTCGAACAGCTGCGCGGCATCGAGAGCGAGCTTCCGCCCGGAGCCGAGACGCCTGAACTCGGTCCCGTCTCGACCGGACTGGGCGAGGTGTTTCGCTACACGCTCCGCGACACGACGGGGCGCTACTCGCCGATGGAGCTGCGTACCATCCAGGACTGGATCGTGCGGCGGCAGCTGCTCGGCGTGCCCGGGCTGGCCGAGGTGAACTCCATCGGCGGCTACCTCAAACAGTACCAGATCCTCGTTGACCCCGACCGGCTCGCGGGCTACGGGCTGACGCTGCGCCAGGTGTTCGACGCCGCCGCCGAGGCCAGCGGTAGCGCCGGAGCCGCCTACATCGAGACCGGCCCCGAACAGCTCTCGGTCCGCACCGACGGTCTCGCCGCCTCGCC